>NZ_JAMQQF010000261.1 GCF_023716945.1 Frankia sp. AiPs1
CCGACACCCCCGGCGCCGACGGACGGCGCCGCGGCGGACGGCGGCGCAGGCGGGACCGACCCGGTCGACGCGAACGGTTCGGCGCTGGCGGGCGCCGGTAAGGGAGACGAGCGGTGAATCCCGCGAACTACCTGATCCTCTCGGCGCTGCTGTTCACCATCGGCACCGTCGGGGTCCTCGTCCGGCGCAACGCGATCGTCGTGTTCATGTCGATCGAGCTGATGCTCAACGCCGTGAACCTGACCCTGGTCACGTTCTCCCGGATCAACGGCACTCTCGACGGCCAGATCATGGCGTTCTTCGTCATGGTCGTCGCCGCCGCCGAGGTCGTCATCGGCCTGGCCATCATCCTCAGCATCTTCCGCACCCGTCGCTCGACGTCGGTGGACGACGTGAACCTGCTGAAGTACTGACCTGCGACCCAGCGGCCGCGGCGCTCCCGGCGGTCATGGAAGAACGGACGAGACTGCAGTGACGCTTTATCGCCAACGACGCGCCGTGGCGGGGTCGCGATGAGGGTCGAGCCGGTTCTGCTGGCGGCGACCGAACCCGGCAACCAGCCAGTTCACTATGCCGCCGCCTCCGGGGTGTTCTCGCTGTCCTGGCTGCTCATCGTGCTGCCCCTGGCCGGGGCCGCGGTGCTGCTGTTCGGCGGCCGGCGCACCGACCGGGTCGGCCACATCATCGGCACGCTGACGGCGGCGGCGAGCTTCGTGCTCGGCCTGGTGCTGTTCGCCACCCTGCTCGGCCGGGACGGCGACGACCGGGCGCTGTCGCAGCACCTCTACTCCTGGATCCCGGTGAACGGCTTTCAGGTGGACGTCGGTCTGCTCGTCGACCAGCTCTCCATCGTGTTCGTGCTGCTGATCACCGGCGTCGGCACGCTGATCCACATCTACTCGATCGGCTACATGGCGCACGACCCGAACAGGCGAAAGTTCTTCGCCTACATGAACCTGTTCCTGGCGTCGATGCTGCTGCTCGTCCTGGGCAACAACTTCCTGTCGCTCTACGCCGGCTGGGAGCTCGTCGGCCTGTCGTCGTTCCTGCTCATCAAGTTCTGGGAGGACCGGCCGGCCGCGGCCACCGCGGCGAACAAGGCCTTCTACATGAACCGGGTCGGCGACGTCGGCCTCGCCCTGGCCATCATGTTCATGTTCGCCACCGTGGGTTCGACCAGCTACGCGGACGTGTTCGGCGCCGCCGCCGCCGGTGTCATCGGCTACGGCACCCTGACCGCGATCGCGCTGCTGCTCCTGCTCGCCGCCTGCGGCAAGTCCGGCCAGTTCCCGCTGCAGGCGTGGCTGCCGGACGCGATGGAGGGCCCCACCCCGATCTCCGCGCTCATCCACGCGGCGACGATGGTCACCGCCGGGGTGTACCTGATCGTCCGGGCCGGGCCGATCTTCGACGGGACCCAGGCGGCGCGCACCGTCGTCGTCATCATCGGCGCCGCCACGATCCTCATCGGCTGCGTCATCGGCTGCGCCTACGACGACATCAAGAAGGTGCTGGCCTACTCGACGGTCAGCCAGATCGGCTACATGTTCCTCGCCGTCGGCCTGGGGCCGGCGGGCTACGCGCTGGGCATCATGCACCTGCTGGCCCACGGCTTCTTCAAGGCCGGCCTGTTCCTCGGCGCCGGGTCGGTGATCCACGGGATGGACGACGACCAGGACCTGCGCCACTACGGCGGGCTGTGGCGGTACATGCCGATCACCTGGGTGACCTTCGGTCTCGGCTACCTGGCGATCATCGGCTTCCCGGGGCTGTCCGGGTTCTTCACCAAGGACCGCATCATCGAGACCGCGTTCGACAAGGGCGGCACCTCCGGCTACCTGCTCGGCTCGATCGCGCTGCTCGGCGCGGGCATCACCGCGTTCTACATGACCCGGCTGTTCCTGATGACCTTCCACGGCAAGCCGCGCTGGTCGTCCGAGGGACCGGCGGCCAAGCACCCGCACGAGTCGCCGGTGTCGATGACCGGGCCGATGATCGTGCTGGCGGTCGGCTCGGTGTTCGCCGGCGGCCTGTTCGTCCTCGGCCACTCGTTGCAGGACTGGCTCGAACCGGTCGCCGGAACGGGCGTCGAGGGCGTGCACACGTTCTCCCCGGTCGTGCTCACCCTGCTCACCCTGGTGGTCACCGCGGGCGGTTTCGCCGGCGCCTACCTGCGCTACCAGCTGCGTCCGGTCGAGTCGGTGGCCCGGCCGGACACCGAGGTCAGCCTGGTCACCTTCGCCGCCCGGCACGACCTGTTCGCGAACACGTTCAACGAGACCGTCGCCATGCGTCCCGGCCAGTACCTGACCCGCTTCCTGGTCTGGCTGGACCTCGTCGGCATCGACGGGCTCGTGCGGGGCAGCGCCGCCGCCATCGGCGGACTGTCCGGGCGGATGCGCCGCCTGCAGACCGGCTTCGTCCGGTCCTACGCTCTGTCGATGTTGGGAGGTGCCGTCCTCGTGGTCGGCGCACTGCTGCTGGTAAGGGCGGGCTGACGTGAACACAGTCCCCTGGTTGACGATCCTGCTCATCGTCCCGGCCGCGGGAGCGGTGGTCGTGGCCGCACTGCCGCGGCGCCACGCCACGCTCGCCAAGCAGCTCGCCCTCGGCATCACGCTCGCGGTCCTGGTGCTCGCCGTGCTCGCGACCTTCGCCTACGACCCCGACAAGGCCGGTTTCCAGTTCGGCCAGTCCTACGACTGGATCTCCACGTTCGGCATCTCCTACTCGGTCGGCGCCGATGGCATCTCCCTGGTGCTGATGCTGCTGGCCGCGCTGCTCGTGCCGGTCGTGGTGCTGTCGTCGTGGGACGAGGTCGACGGCGGCGATGCTGCGGGCACCGGCCGGGTTCCCGCCCCGGCGCCCGCCCCCGATGCCGGTGGGTCCCCCGGCCAGGTCGGCGACGGTGGCATCGGTGGCGCTGGTGGCATCGCTGGTGCTGGTGCTGGTGCTGGTGCTGGTGGCGTGGGCGGCGGGTCGGGTGGGGGGACCGCCGTCGCGCTGGCGGCGCCCCCCGTGGTGACCGCCGCCGCGCCGGCGCAGGTCGCCACGCCCGCCGGTCGTTCGGTGCCGGCGTTCTTCGCGCTGCTGCTCGCCCTGGAAGCCGGCATGATCGGCGTGTTCGCCGCGACCGACGTCTTCCTGTTCTACGTGTTCTTCGAGGCGATGCTGATCCCGATGTACTTCCTGATCGGCAGCTACGGCCCGGTGAAGGAGCAGGCGCAGCGCTCCTACGCGGCGGTGAAGTTCCTGGTCTACAGCCTGCTCGGCGGCCTGCTCATGCTCGCCGCGGTGATCGGCCTGTACGTCGTGTCCGCGGACAACCTCGGGCACGGCACGTTCGACTTCGCCACCCTGCGCCAGATGGAGATCACCCCCGGGGTGCAGAAGCTGCTGTTCCTCGGCTTCTTCGTCGCGTTCGCCATCAAGGCCCCGCTGTTCCCGTTCCACACCTGGCTGCCCGACGCGGGCGCCCAGTCGCCCACCGGCGGCGCGGTGCTGCTCGTCGGCGTGCTGGACAAGGTGGGGACCTTCGGGCTGATCCGCTACTGCATCCCGCTGTTCCCGGACGCCGCGGACTACTTCGCCCCGCTGGTGCTGGGCCTGGCGGTCGTCGGGATCTTCTACGGGGCGCTGCTGGCCATCGGGCAACGAGATATGAAGCGCCTCGTCGCGTACACCTCGCTTGCCCACTTCGGCTTCATCGCGCTGGGCCTGTTCGCCTTCACCAGCCAGGCCGGCACCGGCGCGGTGCTCTACATGGTCAACCACGGGCTGTCGACCGGGCTGCTGTTCCTGGTCGTCGGCTTCCTGGTGTCCCGCCGGGGGACCCGTGACGTCGGCGCCTACGGTGGCCTGGCCAAGGTGACGCCGGTGCTCGCCGGGGTCTTCCTCCTCGCGGGCCTGTCGTCGTTGGCGCTGCCCGGGACGAACAGCTTCGTCAGCGAGTTCCTCGTCCTCGTCGGCACCTTCACGGCCAACAAGGCGCTGGCGATCGTGGCGACCTGCGGCATCGTGCTCGCGGCGATCTACGTGCTGTACCTGTACCAGCGGACGATGACCGGCCCGATCGTCCACGAGGAGAACCGGGTCCTGCACGACCTCGGCCTGCGCGAGAAGCTCGTCGTGGCCCCGATGGTCGCGCTCATCGTCGCCCTGGGGGTGTATCCGAAGCCGCTGCTTGACATCATCAGGCCGACGGTGACGGCGACCTACGCCGACATCGGCAAGTCCGACCCGGCACCGACCCACCCAGCGGCCGCCCACCCCGCTTCAGTGCACCCCGCTTCAGTGCAGCCCGGAGGCCATTCGTGAGCGCCGATCCGACCGTCCTGCTGGCGCAGACGCAGAAGATCACGCCGCCGTCGATCGAGTACTCCTCGCTCAGCCCGCTGCTCATCGTCTTCGTGGTGGCGCTGGTCGGGGTGCTCGTCGACGCCTTCGCTCCCCGCGGGGCGCGCCGCGTCATCCAGCCCGTGCTGGCCGGCGGCGGTTTCATCGCCGCGCTGGTCGCGGTCGCGGTGCTGCACGGCCGGCACGCGGTGCTCGCCTCGGGCGCGGTGGCGATCGACGCGCCGACGCTGTTCATGCAGGGCACGATCCTGGTCTTCGCGCTGCTGTCGGTGCTGCTCGTGGCCGAACGCCGGCTCGACTCCTCCGGCGGAGCGATCGTCGCCTCGGCGGCGATCACGCCCGGCTCGAAGGGCTCGACCGCGCAGCAGACCTCCGCGGACATGCAGACCGAGGCGTACCCGCTGATGGTCTTCTCGGTCACCGGCATGATGCTTTTCGTCGCCTCGAACAACCTGCTGGTGATGTTCGTGGCGCTGGAGATCCTGTCGCTGCCGCTGTATCTGCTGTGCGGGCTCGCCCGCCGCAGGCGCCTGCTCTCGCAGGAGGCGGCGATGAAGTACTTCCTGCTCGGAGCATTCTCCTCGGCATTTTTTCTCTATGGTGTCGCGTTCGCCTACGGATTTGCCGGCAGCGTGGAGCTCGGCAAGATCGCCGACGCGGTCGGCACCGTGGGGAAGAACGACCTCTACCTGTACCTCTCGCTCGCCCTGCTGGCCGTCGGCCTGTTCTTCAAGATCGGCGCCGCGCCGTTCCACTCCTGGACGCCCGACGTCTACCAGGGGGCCCCGACCCCGGTGACCGCGTTCATGGCCGCCGGGACCAAGGTCGCCGCCTTCGGCGCCCTGCTGCGCGTCTTCTACATCGCCTTCGGCGGCCTGCGCTGGGACTGGCGGCCGGTGCTGTGGACCGTGGCGATCCTCACGATGGTCGTCGGCGCGGTGCTGGCGCTGACCCAGCGTGACATCAAGCGGATGCTGGCCTACTCGGCGGTCGCCCACGCCGGCTTCCTGCTCGTCGGGCTCGCCGGCACCAACACCGACGGCCTGCGCGGCTCGATGTTCTACCTGGTCACCTACGGCTTCACCACGATCGCCGCGTTCGCCGTGGTCTCGCTGGTGCGCACGAGCGACGGAGAGGCCAGCGATCTGTCCCAGTGGCGCGGTCTCGGCCGCACCTCGCCGCTGCTGGCCGGCACGTTCTCCTTCCTCCTGCTGGCGCTCGCCGGCATCCCCCTGACCAGCGGCTTCACCGGAAAGTTCGCCGTGTTCCAGGCGGCGATCGAGGGCGACGCGACCCCGCTCGTGGTCGTGGCGCTGGTCTGCAGCGCGATCGCGGCGTTCTTCTACGTGCGCGTGATCGTGCTGATGTTCTTCTCGGAGCCGCTCGCCGAGGGGCCCGTCGTGGTCACCCGACCGACCCTGACGTTCGCCACGGTGGGCATCGGCACCGTGGCGACGCTTGTCCTGGGAGTAGCGCCACAGCCCCTTCTGGACCTCGCGAATACCGCGGCGACGTCCGGCTTCGTACGCTGACGGTGGTATGAGCGCTATCGGGCTGGACGTCGTGGGGATCAGGACCGATCCTGATCTGGAAAAAGCCGTGCGAGATGGGCTTGGTCAGGTGGAGGAGCTGCTACGCGCATCTGTGCGCAGCGAGTTCTCCTTCGTGACCGAGACCTCGCGGCATCTCGTCGATGCGGGGGGTAAACGCTTCCGCCCCATCGTCGTGCTGCTGGCGGCGCAGTTCGCCGATCCGCACGCCCCCGGGGTGGTGCCGGCGGCCGTCGCGATCGAACTCACCCATCTGTCGACGCTGTACCACGACGACGTGATGGACGAGGCCCCCCGGCGTCGGGGAGCGGCGTCCGCCAACGCCCGGTGGACGAACACGGTCGCGATCCTCACCGGCGACTACCTGTTCGCCCGCGCCTCCGACATCACCGCGGACCTGGGCCCCGCGGCGACCCGCATCCTCGCCCGGACGATCGCGACCCTGTGCGAGGGGCAGATCCGCGAGACCGTCGGCCCCGCCCCCGACCAGGACCCGGTCGAGCACTACCTGCGGGTGGTCACGGAGAAGACCGCCTCGCTGATCGCCACCTCCGGCCGCCTCGGCGCGATGCTCGCCGGCGCGGACCCGCTCACCGTCGACACCCTGGCGACCTTCGGGGAGCTGTTCGGGGTGGCCTTCCAGCTCTCCGACGACATCATCGACGTCGCCTCCGACCCGGCCGACTCCGGCAAGACCCCCGGCACCGACCTGCGGGAGGGCATCCCCACCCTGCCGGTGCTCTACGCGCTACAGGCCGACGACCGGCCCGCCAGCCGGCTGCGGGAGCTCATCAACTCGGACTTCGCCGCCGGGGGTGGGAATCCGGAGGAGGGCGTCGCGGAGGCGATCGAGCTGCTGCGCGCGCACGAGGGGATGGCAAGGGCCCGCCGGGAGCTGGTCACCTGGTCGACCCGCGCTCGGGAATGCCTGGCACCGCTGCCGGACAACGCGGCAAAGGCGGCCCTGGAGTCCCTCGCCGACTTCGTCATCGACCGCACCGGCTGACACCCCGGCGACGCCGACACCCCGGCCACGCAGACGTCCCGCCATGCGGACGTGTCGGCCATGCGGACGTGCCGGCCATGCGGACGTGCCGGCCATACGGACATGCCGGCCATACGGACATCCGGACCACCGGCCTATCCGCGTAGCCGGACCGACCTGGCGCGGCTGATGTTCCGCCTCCGTCGGTGAGGCCGACCGACCGATCGCCACCGGCGCAGGGGCCGTCGCCGCGCCGGAGCGGACGCCATGTTCCGGGACAGGAGCGGGCGTCCCGGCGCAGGGGCGGCCGCCCCGGGGGACGGCGACTGCGATCAGTGAGCGGTCTGGGACGCGCTCGGCGTGCTGCTGGATCGTTGCGCCGGAACCCCGGACCTCGTGGACGCCGACGACGTGGTGGCGGTCGAGGCGGACGAGGTCGAGGCGGACGAGGACGAGGCGCCGAACCAGGAGCCGAGCAGCGGCTCCACATCGATCGGATGGAACGGCAGCGCACCGGTGCCTGGGGACGAGGCGGCGCTCGGCGAGGCCGACGGGCTCGCGGCCGGGCTGGTGGCCTCGCCGTTGTCGGACGCAGACGGGGTCGCCGTCGTGGTCGGGGTCGCCGTGGCGGAGGCGCCCGTCACGGTGCCGGTGTTCGGCGCGAGGGAGCGTAGATCGGTCGGCCCGGTCGTCGGCTGGTCCCGCGGGGTCAGGGAGATGATCGGAATCGGGGCGGTGGTGGGGCCCAGCGCGACCGTGGTGACAGCGCTCGATCCCGACGCGGCGGAACCGCCGGTCCCGGCGCCCGCCTTGTCGGCGCTCGGCGCAAGCTCGGCCCGCGGCGGCGCGTTCTGCGTGCGGTCCCGCGACGCCTGAGGCTGCGACGCGCCGTAGGCGAGGGTCTCCGTGCCGCTGTACTGGATCCGCGATGCCTCGCCGGCGTTCGGGACCGCCGCACCGCCACCGCCGTCGCCCCCGAAGGCCACCCCGGCGACCAGCGCCGACAGCCCGGCGAGCGAGGCGGTGCCGGCGGCGGCCAGGCGTACCCGCCCGTTGCCGCGCCGCAGCGGAGCCCGATGCGCACCCGTGACC
>NZ_JAMQQF010000262.1 GCF_023716945.1 Frankia sp. AiPs1
GCCCGGCGCCCCGCACAAGCACGCGGGCGGCGCGCCGCGCGGCGAGCACCCGGCGGGGGCGGGCCGGATCGGTGGAACGGACCGACAACGCCGCGAGGTCGGGCGAGAGGCGGTCGAGGTCGGCCGCGAGCAGCGGCGTCGCGCCCGGGGCCGATGCCGCATCGTCGAGCAGGCCGGCCCGGCCAAGCAGGTCGAGCAGGTCGCGTGCGGCCTCGCCGCCGTCGCGGCGGAGCTGTTCCAGCGTGCGTCGGCCGTCGAGGGCGTCCAGCAGGTCCACGTGCGGTGGGCCGAGGTCGGTGACGAGGACGGCGCGGGCCGGGTCGAGGCCGAGTTGCAGGGTGGAGCTGTTGTGCCAGAGCCGACGAAGGCCAGGTTTGAGGATCGGGCGCATGGATCCCCCGCAGGTCCGCCGGCGGCCGAAGCCACCGGACGCAGATCAGGACTACCGGCCAGCCGGCCGGTTGATCCTCACCGTGTCATGCGGGTCCGACAGAACGCGAGGCCGTGCCGGCGGCTGTGGAGAGGCTGTGGACCACCCTGTGGATCGTGCGTGGTCCGAGCGCGCCCCGTGCCCACCGGCTCCGCGCCGGTCAGCGCCGGTCGGCATGGCGGGGCAGGGCTCGGTCGCCTCGCCGCGGGCTCAGCGGGTCGTCACGGTCAGCCCTGGGCGCCCGGCGTCGAGCCGCCGGGGGTGTCCGGCTTGTCCGTGGGGCCGCCGGGGGACTTCCCGCCGCCCTCGGCGGGCGGCGTGTCGCGCAGCTTCTCGATCTCGCCGATCGGATCGTCCAGGACGCTGGCCGACGCGCCGGTGACGAAACCATCCGGCGCGGCCAGGTCGGCGGCCGTGGGCAACAGGTCGGGATGCGCCCAGACCGCGTCGCGCCCCTCCCGCCCGCGGGCCTCGGCCAGCGCCGCCCACAGCGCGGCGGCCTCGCGCAGCTTGCGCGGGCGCAGGGAAAGCCCGACCAGGGTGGAGAAGGTCTGCTCACCGGGCCCACCCTCGGCGCGGCGGCGGCGGACCATCTCGCGCAGCCGGCCGGCGGCCGGCAGATGACCGGTGGCCGCGGCGTCGGTCACGTGGTCCACCCAGCCCTCGATGAGGGCGAGGATCAGCTCGAGGCGGGCCAGCGCCGCCTTCTGCTCGGGCGTGTTCGCGTCGTTGAACACGTCCTCGCCGAGTGCCTCGGACAGCCGCTCCGGGTTCATCAGGGCGGTCGGGTCGACCATCCGCATCACCCGGCCGACGGCCTCGGTGTCCACCGCGATGCCGCGGGCGTACTCCTCGACCGCGCCGAGCACGTGGGCGCGCAACCAGGGCACATGCGCGAACAGTCGGGTGGAGGCGGCCTCCCGCAGGGCGAGGTAGATGCGCACCTCGTCCTCGGGGATCTCCAGCCCGGATCCGAACGCGGCCACCCCCGCCGGGACCAGCGCGGCGGTTCCGGCCGGCCCGAGGGGCAGGCCGACCTCGGTCGACGAGACGACCTCCGCGGCCAGAGTGCCGATCGCCTGCCCCACCTGCGCGCCGAAGAGCATCCCGCCGACCTGGTTCATCATCCCCATGATCGGTCCACCGGCCCCCATCAGGGCGCCGAGATCGACCCCGGGTGGCAGGGCGTCGCGCAGCTCGCTGGGCAGCTCGATGCCGCCCCCGCCGAGCTGGCTCAGCCCGCTGGAGATCCCCGTGCGCATCGCCTCGACGACCTTGGCGGCGATCGGGTCGCACAGCGTCCGCCAGACCGGCAGCGTCTTCTCGATCCACTCGACCCGCGACCAGGCGCTGGCGATCGTCGCGCCGGCGGGCAGGGTCGTCATCGGGTCCAGCCAGACGTCGGCGATCCGCAGCGCCTCGGCGACCATGTGCTGCTGCCCCATGGGGACGCTCGACTCGCCGTCGCCCAGCGAGCGGACCGCCACCTGCCGGGCCAGCTCCCAGTTGACCGGACCGCCCTGCCAGGACAGCAGCCGCTCGAGCTCGGCGAAGAACGGCGCGCCGCCGCCGAAGGGGCCCCCGCCGCCGAAGGGAGACCGCGGCTCGTCGCCGCCGCCACCGGAGGACGCGAAGCCGAACGGGAAGTCGCCACTCATCG
Organism: Frankia sp. AiPs1; assembly: GCF_023716945.1. Classification (GTDB taxonomy): domain Bacteria; phylum Actinomycetota; class Actinomycetes; order Frankiales; family Frankiaceae; genus Frankia. Next base: position 2,091 of record NZ_JAMQQF010000262.1, read on the forward strand.
GACGTGGCCTGATCGGGGAGCGGGACGTCGCACGCGCGGTTGGGACATGAACCCACGGTAATGCGTTTTCTGCCCGCCGGGCGAAACGGAGGCCGGGACGGCCGGTTACGGTCGTAGACGTGGACTCGACGCGTTCTCCCGCATCCGTCCCACCGGCTGGTGCCTCGGCGCGCGAGACCGCCGGGGCGGGCGGGCCGACCCCGGCCCCGGGGGAGCCGGCCGCGGCCGGCGACCCCGATCTCGGGTCCGGTCTCGGCCCCGACGCCAGGCGCGGCACCGGGGCCGCGGCCCGCGTCGTGCTGGCGGACATTCGTGACACCCCGTTGTCGGTGGACGAGTGCATGGCCGCTGTCCTGCTCCCGGACGTGGGCGGGATTGCGCTGTTCGTGGGTACCGTCCGCGACCATGACTCCGGGCGGGCGGTGACGGACCTCGCTTACGAGGCGCATCCGCGGGCGGCCGCCGAGATCGAACGGGTGGCCGCCGAGGTGGCGGCCGGCGCGCCGGTGCGGGCGATCGCGGTGGCCCACCGCACGGGGCACCTACGGGTGGGCGAGACCGCGGTCGTGGTGGCCGTGGGGGCGGCCCACCGAGCGGAGGCATTTGCCGCCTGTCGTCGTCTGATCGATGACATCAAGGCGCAGGTTCCGATTTGGAAACACCAGATTTTTGAGGATGGCGCGGCTGAATGGGTAGGCGCCTGCTGAGCGGGGCACCTACGATAGAAATAAGTCATCTTCTTACTCGTCTCGACGTCGAGGCTCCCATGTGGTTCCTGTTGATCCCCCCTGTCGCCCTGCTCCTGACGGCCGTGTGGGTCGCCCTGCGCGGCCGGCCGGACCGCACCTCCGAAGCCATGATCACCATCGCGGGCTACCGGCGCAGCATGGCCGCGCTGGCCCGCCCGATACCCGCCCAGTCCGCCACGCGGACCGGTGCCGACCTCGACGAGTCCGGCTACCCCGAACCGCCTCCGGACGATGACCCGCTCCTGTCGAACAACCCGCTCCGCGTGAACGACTCGCTCTCGCCGAGCGACCTGGACGACCTGGCCGGCTTGGGCGACCTGGACGACCTGGGTGTCGCCACCGGTGCCCAGGTCTCGCCCTTCGCCGACACCGTGCCCATCGACGTGTCGTCGCTGCGGCACCGGGCCAAGGGGCGCCCGCCCGAGACATCCTGACGCCGAGTCGGACCTGGCGGCGTCCGGGGCGAAGGTCGCCTGCCCCGGACGCCGGCCCGACCGGGTGAGGGCCGGTACATAGACTGCGTTCATGGCCCGGCGCACCCAGTCTCTCGTGGTGGCGTCGGTACTGGCATTGGCGCTCCTGGTTGTGGGCCTGTGGATGCCGGTACCGTTCGTCACCCTGGCCCCCGGGCCGGTCACCGACACGCTCGGCGCCGTCGACGGAACCCGGCTGATCACGATCGAGGGGCACCGTACCTATCCGACCTCCGGTCGCCTCGAGCTGACCACGGTCGAGGAGACCCCGAAACTCAACCTGGTCAGCGCCCTGCAGGACTGGATCGACGACGACCGGGCCGTGGTCCCCACCGAGCTCATCCGGCCCCGTGGCTCCAGCCAGGAGCAGGTCCAGCAGGAGAACGCCCAGGCCATGGTGGACTCGCAGGACCAGGCCACGTCGGCCGCGCTCGCCCAGCTCGGCATCGCGGCGACGGGCCGGTCGGTCGCCGTCTACACCATCCCGGACGGGTCCCCCGCCACCGGCAGACTCGCGACCGGCGACGTCATCACCCAGGTCGACGGGGTCGCCGTGACGACCCAGGACCAGCTGCGCGCCCAGGTCGGCAAGGTCCGTCCCGGGACAGTCGTCACCATCGCCTACAAGCGGGGCGGCAAGCCGGCCACCGTCACCATCACCACCCGCCCGGCAACCGACGACGCGTCTCGGGCCATGATCGGCGTCACCACGACCGAGAAGCGGACCTACCCGTTCACCGTCCGGATCCGGCTGTCGGACGTCGGCGGGCCGAGCGCCGGCCTGATGTTCGCGATGGGCATCGTGGACCTGCTCACGCCCGGGCCACTCACCGGGGGAAAGACCATCGCCGGCACCGGGACGATCACGGCGGCCGGCGAGGTCGGGCCGATCGGCGGCATCCAGCAGAAGATTCTCGGTGCGAAGGCGTCCGGGGCGTCGATCTTCCTCGTGCCGGCGGCGAACTGCGCCGACGCCCTGTCGGTGGACTCCGGCCGCGCTCCCCGCCTGGTGAAGGTCGACACCCTCGCCGGCGCCCTGAAGGCGGTCGACGCGGTGCGTACGAACCCGGCGGCGAGCGTGCCGTCCTGCTGAGCGGTCCGCCCGTCTGCGCCAGCAGTGCGGTTCGTGCTGGCAGTGCGGTTCGTGCTGGCAGCGGGGTGCGCCCTGGCAGTGCGGTTCGTGCTGGCAGTGGGGTCCGGGCCGGCCGGGTGGGGCGTGCGGACGGCCCCCGAGGCACGCGGGTCGCCGGCCGGCCCACCCGGCGGTCGAGGTCACTGGAAAGTCGCGAGCAGCCCGTCGACGAGGTTGTCGGCCAGGTCGGGATCGACGACGAGCTCGTCGTCCCCACGTACCCGCAGGCAGGAGGCGTGCAGCCCGCTGCGGGTCACCCCGACGGCGAGCCGGACGTCCTGGCGCTCCGGATGGTTCGCGGCCCAGTACTCGATCTCGTGGTCGGAGTACGGGGCCTCCTCCTCCGCGCTCGGCGGCAGGACGACGAGCTCGGTCACCAGCACGCAGCCCAGCACCTCAGGGGGCCACCCGATCCCGGCGAGCACCTCGTCGAGCCGGCCCACCGGCAACGGCTCCTGCTCGACCGGGGTCAGGGAACCAGGCGGTGAATCCCCGATGTGGGGGGCCAGCGCGGGTTCCCGCGCCAGCAGGTCAGCGGTGTCGGCGAGTGCGTAGACCTGGCTGGGCTGGTCCCAGCCGGAATCAGCGACGTGCCGCTCGACCTCGAGTACGACGGAGGTCAACTCAGTGATGTTCGGGCTGCTCACCAACCCATCCTCTCCGATCTCCCCTGAGTGCCTGGCGTAGGTTGCCGTACTGGGGCGGCTGGCGCCCCTCGCGTCGGCACCGCCCGGCTGGTGGGCCCGGAAACCCCGGACCCACCCTTGTCGATGAACACCCGACCGTCCTGACCGCACGGAGGAACTGTGGCAACGACCAGTCGCCGCCCGGTGCTGACCCGCGCCAAGGTGATCGTCCCGGTGGTGCTGGCCGTCGCCCTCGTGATCGCGTTCTTCGCCATCTTCACGCGGCTCTACACGGACCTGCTGTTCTACCGCTCGGTCGATTTCAGCAAGGTCTTCACGACCGTCATCTACACCCGGATCCTGTTGTTCCTCATCTTCGGCGCGGTGATGGCCGTCGTCATCGGGACCAACATCGTACTTGGTTATCGGTTTCGCCCGCAGTTGCGTCCGCTCTCCACCGAACAGCAGAACCTCGAACGCTACCGGTCGGCGATCGAGCCGTACATGAAGCTGGTCCTCTTCGCCATCGCGGCGGTGTTCGGTCTGGCCGCGGGGCTCTCGGCATCCGGGCGGTGGCGGACCTGGCTGTTGTGGGTGAACGGCGAGTCGTTCGGGACCAGGGACGCCCAGTTCCACCGGGACATCAGCTACTACGCGTTCACGTACCCGTTCCAGCGCTTCCTGCTCGGCTTCCTGCTGACCGCCGTGCTGCTGTCGTTGCTGGTCACCGTGCTGACCCACTACCTGTTCGGCGGCATCCGGCTGCAGACGCCCGGCGAGCGGGTGACGCCCGCCGCCAAGGCCCACATCTCCGTGCTGCTCGGACTGCTCGCGCTGCTCAAGGCCTGGGCCTACTACCTCGACCGGTTCGGCTCGGTGTTCTCCTCGCGCGGGGTCGCCACCGGCGCGTCCTACACCGACGTCCACGCCGTGCTGCCCGCGAAGCTGATCCTGCTGTTCATCTCGCTGGCCTGCGCAGTGCTGTTCATCTACAACATCTTCCAGCGCGGCTGGACCCTGCCGCTGCTCGGCGCGGGGATCCTCGTGCTGTCGTCGGTGGTCATCGGCGGCATCTATCCGGCGTTCATCCAGCAGTTCCAGGTGCGGCCGAACGAGGCGACCCGCGAGCAGCCGTACATCGAGCGCAACATCGCGGCGACCCGAGCGGCCTACGGCATCCAGAACGTCAAGCCGCAGCCGTACGAGGCTCGGACCGACGTCACCGCCCAGCAGGTCGCCGCGGACACCGGCACGGTGCCCAACACCCGCCTGCTCGATCCGAGCAAGCTGTCGCGGACCTTCCAGCAGCTCCAGCAGATCCGCGGCTACTACACGTTCCCGAAGACCCTCGACGTGGACCGGTACACCGTGACCGGCGCCGACAAGAAGAAGACCACCCGCGACTACGTCGTCTCCGTGCGGGAGCTCAACCAGGCCGGGCTCGGCGCCGACCAGCGCAACTGGATCAACGAGCACCTCACCTACACCCACGGCAAGGGCTTCGTCGCCGCCCCGTCGAACACCGTCGACGAGGGGCAGCCCGCCTTCAAGCAGGGCGAGCGGAACCTCCCGCAGGAGGGTGACTTCGGCGTCAAGGAGGACCGGGTCTACTTCGGCGAGCTGTCGCCGAACTACTCCGTCGTCGGCACCCGCCAGGTGGAGATCGACGGCCCCGGCCCCGGGGTCGACACCCAGGCCACGACGACCTATACCGGCGACGGGGGGGTCTCGATCGGCTCGACCTTCCGGCAGGCCCTGTTCGCGCTGCGCTTCGGCGAGAAGAACCTGCTGCTCTCCGGTGACATCACCAAGAGTTCGCGCATCCTGTACGAGCGCAACCCGCGGGACCGGGTCAGCAAGGCGGCGCCGTGGCTCACCCTCGACGGCGACCCGTACCCCGCGGTCGTCGACGGCCGCATCACCTGGGTTCTGGACGGTTACACCACGTCCGACGGCTACCCGTACTCCGCCCGGCGGACCCTGGGGAACGTGACCGCCGACTCGGTGACCGCGCAGAGCGGCAACCGCGCCCGGCAGGCCTCCAACCAGGTCAACTACATCCGCAACTCGGTGAAGGCGACTGTCGACGCCTACAACGGCACCGTCACCCTGTACGCCTGGGACGAGTCCGACCCGGTGCTGCGGACGTGGATGAAGGCCTTCCCGGACACGGTGAAGCCGAAGAAGGACATCTCGCCGTCGCTGATGGAGCACCTGCGCTACCCCGAGGACCTGTTCAAGGTCCAGCGTGACCTCATCGGCCAGTACCACGTGTCCGACCCGCGGGACTTCTACTCGCAGGAGGACTTCTGGCAGGTGTCGGACTCCCCTGACGGCAGCGGGCAGCCGCAGCCTCCGTTCTACGTCTACAGCCAGCTACCCGGGCGCTCCGGCCCGTCGTACAACCTGACGTCACCGCTGATCTCGGCCCGGTCGTCGAAGCTCGCGGCCTACATGGCGGTCTCCAGCGACCCGTCCAACTACGGGCAGTTCACCCTGCTCAAACTCCCGCCCGGGGGCACGATCAACGGCCCCGTGCAGGTCCAGAACGCGATCGAGGCCAACGGCGACGTCGCGAACAAGCTGACTCTGTGGCGCGGAGCGGGCTCGCAGACGATCGAGGGAAACCTGCTGACCCTGCCGGTCGCGGGCGGGCTGCTCTACGTCGAGCCCTACTACGTCCAAGCCCGCGGCGGCTCGGGTTATCCCACCCTGCAGGGCATCGCCACCGCCTTCGGGGAGCGCATCGGCTTCGGCGCCTCCCTGGGGGAGGCGCTCGACAAGGTCTTCGGCTCCGGAGCCGGGGCCGCCGCGGCCGGTGCCGGCACCCGAGCCACCACCGCCACCCGCCGTGGCGGCGGCGATCCTGTTACATATAAACATCTTAAGCATCCGACGATCCAAACAATTTG
>NZ_JAMQQF010000263.1 GCF_023716945.1 Frankia sp. AiPs1
CCCCGATTCCCACCGGCGGCGCCCGACGCCGCGCGTCGCCGGTGCCCCCGGTCTGGCCGGTGCCCCCGGTGTGGCGGATACCCCTGGCGTGGGGGATGCCCCTGGCCTGGCCGGCGCTGGCGTCCCCTGGGCCGGCGCTGGCGCCCGGACGGCCCGCGACGGCCGGGCCGTGAGCGCCGGTATCCACTCGCCGATGCCGGCCGCTCCGGGTCCGACGGGCTGGGCGGACGCCGACGGGCCGGTTCGCGGCGGCGGCCTTCCGACCGAACCGATCGCGGCTACCACCGAACCGATCGCGGCTGCCGCCGGGCCAGGTGCCCTCCCGTCCGGTTCGAGTCGGCCCGCTTCCGGGCCCGTGTCCGTGTCCGTGTCCGCGCCCATGCCCGTGGCCGTGGCCGTGGCGAGGCTGCCGAGGGATGTGCTCGGCGGCGACGCGGTGCCCGCGGAGGGCCTGATCGCGACGCGGCGCGAGCTCGACGCAAGGGCTGAGGAACTGCGGCGGCAGGCCGACCGGCTGCGCCGTGCCACCCGCCGGATCCTCGCCGCCGACGCCGGTGGGCTGAGCCCAGGCCGGCCGCGTCGTCGCCTGCAGGGAGCGCGTCGCTAGCGAGTGCCGGTGACGCGGTGGTGCAGGTGCACCACGCCGCTGGCGAATCGGTGCGTCGCAAGCAGCTCCAGCTGGACCCGCACGCCGTCGGGCAGCGCGCGCACACCCCCGCCGACCACGACCGGTGTGAGGAACAGATGCCAGTCGTCGACCAGGCCGGCCCGGATGGCGTGACCGGCGAGAGTGGGCCCGCCGATGGAGACATCGCCGTTGGCCGACGCGACCAGCCGGCGCACCGCGTCCGGGTCGAACCCCCGCTCGATCCGGGTCCGCGAGGTGGCCGCGCCGTCGAGGGTTGTCGAATACACGACCTTGTCGGCCGCCTGCCAGATCCGCGCGTAGTCCAGCATGACGGGACGCCGATCGCCGTCGGCCGGGCTGCCCTCGGCCGGGCGGGCGTCGGCCGGGCGGGCGTCGGTAGGCATCGTCTCCCAGGCCGCCATCACCTCGTACAGACGGCGCCCGTACAGGTAGGTGCCGACCGTCCGCTCCAGGCCGTTGACGAAGGCGTGCACCTCTTCGTCGGGTACCGCCCAGTCGAAGCGTCCGTCGGCGTCGACCACGTAGCCGTCGAGCGAGGTGATCGCCGAGTAGATCAGTCTGCCCATCATGCGCTCCCTCGGTTCACCGGCCGGTCGGCAGCGCGTGCAGGACGACGTGGTCGAGACGACCGTGGGCGACCACCGCGGTCAGGTATGTGGCCGCGGGCTGGCGGCGGCGGTCGGTGGGGGAGCCGGGGTTGAGCAGGCGCAGCGTGCCCGGCGCCGTCGATGGCGTCCGTTCCCCCGCGCCGGCCGCGCCCGCCGGTTCGGGGGAGCGCGCGACCGTCGAGTCCCACGGCACATGCGAATGACCAAAGACCAGCACGTCGGCATCGGGATAGGCGGCGGCCATCCGACGCTCCCGCCCCCGGGCCGGGCCGGTCTCGTGGACGACCACGAAGCGCAGCCCGCCGAGCGTGGCTTGGGCGACCTGCGGCAGGACCGCGCGGACGTCCGGACCGTCGTTGTTGCCATAACAGCCGATCAGCCGCCCCGCCCGCGCCGCGAGCTCGTCGACGGCGTCCCGGCTGATCCAGTCGCCGGCGTGCAGCACCACATCCGCCTCCTGCACCGCGGTCCAGATCTCGGCGGGCAACGCGCGTGCCCGCGCGGGAAGATGCGTGTCGGACAGCATGACCAGCCGCATCCGGTCAGTATCCGATGCAGTGTCGCCGGCCGGCCGGTTGACCCCGCGGACGTGCGGCCGGCCGGAGACCGGGTGACGGGATTGGGTGTGCGGCCGTGACCGGCGGGAGCGGCCCGTCGCGGCGTCGGAGCCTGGGCCGAGCTCGGGCGGCAACCATGATCGCTTTGTTCGTGCTGGCTCTTGTGTTCGCGAGCTGGGCGCCCCGGGTGTCACAGATCAAGACCGACCTGCACCTCGGCGACGGGCGGCTGGGGTTGGCCCTGCTCGGCGCGCCGGTAGGTGCCGTTCTGACACTCTGGCTCGTCGGCATCGCGGTGTCCCGCTTCGGCAGCGTCCGGGTGGTGCGCGCGGCCCTGCCCAGCTACTGCGCCGTCGGGGCGCTGTTCCCGCTGGTGGGCGGCCAATGGTCGTTGTTCGCCCTGCTGGCCCTGTGGGGCGCCACCAGCAGCGGCCTCGACATCGCTGCGAACGCCCAGGCTGTCGGGGTCGAGCGCGGCTACGGTCGGCCGATCATGGCCACGGCGCACGCGGCCTGGACGGCCGGCGCACTGAGCGGCGCCGGGATCGGTACCGTCGCCGCGGCGCTGGCAGTGCCCGTCGGCGCCCAGTTCGCCGCGCTCGGCGGGATCGGCTTGGCCGTCGCCCTGCCGGCCACCTGGTGGATGCTGCCGGATTTGCCGAGGCCGATGGCCGCATCGTCCGGTGACTGGTCGCAGGCGCAACCCGCTGCCGGACGGCCGGCGGCGGCGCCGGCGGTGGCGGTGGCGCCGGCGGTGGCCGAGCAGTCGCGCGCACGGGGGCGTCGACGGTGGTCGGGGCGGTTCGCCGCGCTGTGCGCCGTCTCGTTCGGGAGCTTCCTGTGCGAGGGAGTGGCTGCGGACTGGAGCGCCGTCTACCTCGCCGAGGTGACGGGGGCGGCAGCCGGGGGCGCCGGTGCGGGTTTCGTGGCGTTCACGGTGTGCATGTTCGCCGTCCGACTGGTCGGCGATCGCGCGATGGCCCGGTACGGGCCGCCGCGGCTGGTGCGAAGCTTCGCGGCGGTCGCGGGGGTGGGGTTCGTGGGCGCGCTCGCGGTCGGCAGCCTGCCGTTCGGTTCCGCCGCCGGTGTGATCGGGTTCGGCGCCCTCGGTGTCGGCACCGCCTGTGTGGCGCCGGCCGTGTTCTCCACCGCCGGCCGGCTGGGCGAGTCGGCGGGGACCTCGATCGCCGTGGTCAGCACGGTCGGCTACGCCGGCTGGCTGACCGGACCGCCCGTCGTGGGTGGGCTCGCCGAGCTCGTCGGCCTCCACCGTGCACTGACGGTTGTGCTCCTCCTGCTCGCGACGATCATCATCTTTGCGCCCGCGCTGCGCGCCCCGGCCGACCCGGCGGCGGACGAGCGACTATCCGCCCAACCGGGGACCGGCACTGGCTGCCCGTGGACCGACAACGGCTGCCCGTGGACCGGCAACGGTGGCCCGGCGGCGGCGACCGACGCTGGCGGCCCGGCGACTGACAGCGGCGGGTCGGCGACCCCATGATCTGCGGCGCGTCCTACTTCCGCGCGCGTCTGAATCCGGGCAGCAACGTCTGGACCAGTGCATCGGTCTCGGCCTCGGCCCGGCCTCCCCGACGTCCCCCACCGGCGCCGATGGTCCGGTACATCTCCGTGGTCACCGCCTCCAACGTGCGGCGATCGCCTCGGGCCGACACGGTGCGCAGCAGGTCACGCCACAGCACCTCCGATGCCGGCACCGCCCGTAGGCCGGTGCGGCAGGCGGCCATGGCCGTCATCGTGTCTCCGAAGCCCAGCGTGAGCTCGGCGAGGCGGTGGGCCACGTCCACGACGCCAGCCCGGGTACTGCGCGCGATGGGGCCGGTGGTCGCCCACCGGTATCGGTCGGCGGCCAGGTTCGTCCACAGCGGCCCGCTGACCATCCGCAGGGCCGTCGTCAGGTCCGCCTCGGTGTCGCCCCCGGGCATGCCGGCCCGATGGGTGTAGGCGACGAACAGCTCCCAGTCGCAGCGCACGTCCGGGCTCAGCCGCCACCGACCCTGCGGATCGACGGACAGCCGGGGCCGACCCTCGGCGTCGGCTCCCAGCCAGCGGCGGGCCTCCCCCAGCGCTGCGTCCACGGCGTAGTCGTCGGGCTCGGCGTCGGCGGGCCAGATCTCCTCGGCGAGCAGCCGGCGGTGCGCGCCCTCACGGTGCAGGGCAAGGTACACGGCAATCTCGGTGAGGAGATCGAGGTCGTCCGTCGGTTGTCGGCCGGGTCCCTCGACGGTGGGCGTCCCCAGGACGCGCACCTGAGCCTCCCCAGTGGCCATCGGCTCGTCGGGCTGCGGCTCGCGCACGGGCGGAAGTCCCATGGCCGGCGGCGGCTCCGGCACTGCGGACGGCGGCGCTGCGGACGGCGGCGCTGCGGACGGCGGGGCTGCGGACGGCGGGGCTGTCGCGGGCGACGGCGAGACCAGGCCGGATGGCCACATGCGGCCGCGCGGAATGGTTGTATTCCCGTCGGAGTAGGTGACTGGTGCCTGCGGGCGTGCGGTCTGCGCGGCTGGCGGCCCGAGAGGTTCCGGCGCTGCGGGTGATGGTTCCCGGGGCGGCGCGGCGTGGGGATACCGTCCGCTCGGTGTCTCGTTGGGCGGCGGAATCGGCGGGCGCGGCGGAGGCGCCGGGTGCGATGGGAACGCCGGGCGTGACGGGGTCGGCACCCGCTCGGGGGGGACCGCGGACCGCGTGGATCCGGGTGGTGGGTCTGGGATTGCGGCGGCCGGCGCCGGCGCCTCGGACCGCGGCGTCGTGGCGCGCGGAGAAGTTGCAGTCGGCGTTGTTGCAGCCGGCGGCGGTGGTGGCGGCGCTTCCGTCGAAGCGGCTTGCGTCGCCCCGCCCGCTGGGTCCTCGGCGTGGGCTTGGGCCGCGCGGCTGGCCCGCATCCGCGGTGTCTCGAAGTAGAGCACGGGCGGCACGTGAGGAATGTCGGTCGGCCGGATCAGCGGGCTGCTCGGATGGGACAGCAGCATGGAGTCGGTGTCGTCCGGGCCGGCATCGCCGGGTGCTGCCAGGAACGGTGTGGGCGCCGGGGCGGAGGCCGGTGCCCTTCCGGGCGCTGCCTCGGCGCCGAGGGCTGCGGAACCCGGTGATGCCGCCGGTCCGGGCGACCCCGGACCCGTCAGGGAGGCGAGGGGAACGGGCGGCGGTCCGAGCGGCGCCCGGCGACCGCTTGCCGGCGGCCGGGTGAGATCGTCATCCGCCGCCGAAGACGGTGGAGGGGAAGCCTGCGGGCCGGCCGCGGGCGGGATCGCCGCGAGTTGCGGCGTCCAGGGCAGGACGCCGGGAACAGAGTCGGCTCGGGCCGGCGGTCGGGTGATCTCGTCGTCCGGCGTGAGGTGTGCCGGCGCAGGCACCGCCTCGCCGGGGTCCGCCTGGGCCGCCCCAACAGCGGGTGCAGGCTCGGTCGTCGCCCGCGGTGGTAGGCGCGGCGGCGAGGGTGGGGCCGCGATGGATGAGGCAGGCGCAGGCGTGGCCTGCGGCGGCGTGTCGTCAGCGGCAGGTCTGGCGGGAGTCGGAACGGCCGCCGCGTCGGCTGTGTGGAACAGGGCCGCGATCGCCCGGTACTCCGGCCCGGTGATGGACTGGGCCCACACCTCGACACCGAGCACGCCCAGCGACATTCGGCGGTCCGGCCCGACCGTGAACCGCCACCGGGCGGCCGGGGAGTCGCCCACGGTGAGCACGCCGACGGCATGCCGGCGTCCCTGCGCCATTCTCGTCAGCCGAGCGGTGTCGGCCTCGGCCGGCGGCGCTGCGAGGACGAGCAGGTCCGGGGCCAGTGCCCCGGGATTGCCGGCGATCCGCTGACCCGCTTCGAGCGGAAAGTCGTCACCGTCGGCTCCGACCTCGTAGGCCGCATCCTCGTCGCCGGGTCCGGACAGCTCGTCGAGAGCCTCCGCGACGCTGGCCGCGGTCCACAGCCGATCCGGAGCGATCGTCAGCAGTTCGTCGAGGTCGTCGTCGGTGGGAAAACCGATCAGACAGACGCGTAGGTCGTCCGACCAGACGTTGGTGGCCAGCTCGAGCGCGACGGCGATCACCACCTGCGTCGCGATGGTGCGGTCGCCGAGGAGGCTGATCACACCGGGCGCGCCTTCGAGGTCGACGAGAATGCGCGAGCCGGCGTCGTCATGGCCGAAACTGACCAGCGCCGGGAACGGCGCGGGCACCCCGGGGGCCGGCCGAGCGAAGGAGCCCCCGCCCGCCTCGGCCAGGAGTTCCGCAGTGCGCTCGATCCACCAGGATCCGGGAACCTCACCGACCGCCCAGGGCGGCGGTGGCGGCTCCTCCTGCGCCGGCGCCATGTGCAGGATCAGCGCATCCTCGGTGAGAATGGCTGCGTAGACCGCGGGAAGCAGACGCGCCTGATCCGTCAGCGAGGCGGACAGCACCCGCAGTGACCGGTCGATGAAGCGGGCCGCCTCGGTGTCCGAGGCGAGCAGCAGCGCTCGTTCCGTGGCGTCCTGGGGTGGCTGCGCCGGACCGCTGCGGCGTCCGGCCAGGGCCACCATGACCCCGGCCGCGAGCAGGCTGGCGGCTGCGACTCCCAGGAAGTCCTGCGGCGGCGCAAGGGAGGCGGCCAGCACCTGATCCGCGGGCTGGTCCCGTTCGTCCGGCACCGCCGGCAGGCGTGGCGCCTCGTACCGGACATCCTCTGTATACCGGACATCCTCTGCGTACCGGTCGGCGGCCGTGTACTGCTCGTCGGATGCACCGGGCCCGGCGTCGAATGCGTCGTCGGCGTCGGCGTCGGCGTCGTCGTCGTCGGCGTCGGCGTGGTCTGCGTCGTCGGCGTCCGTGGCGTCGCCGTAGCCGCCGTGATCGAAACGGTCGTCCAGGTCATCGTGGCCGTCGGCGCCCGCCGCGGTCTGCGGCCAACCCGCGCCGCCTTCGGACATCCGCAGGACGCGCAACCCGTCGCCCTGAGCATCAGCGGGCAGTAGCAGGACCCACCCGGCGTGGATGAGGGACGGCTTTGACAACGTCCGGCCGTCGGGCTGGGTGCGGCCCTCGTTCAGATCGAAGATCTCGCGGTAACGCAGCCCATCGCCGAGAAAGCGTTCGGCGATGCCCCAGAGGGTGTCGTGATGACGGCCCTCCGCCGGGCGCACCTCGTACAGCTTCACCATGCGCTCCCCGAGGACCAGGCGGCTGTGCTGGTCCGCGGCCGGGCTGGTCAGCTCCGGGCGGTCGCCATGCCAGGGCGGCGACAGCTCGTCCCGGCCGGCGACAGGCCTCCGCCCCGGTGGAATCGACTCAGCGAACTCCGCCGTCCGCACCCCGTCCGAGCCCTCGACCCCGTCCGGGCGGACTCCGTCCGGGCCGTCGAAATCGTCCAGGTCGCCATACGGGTCGCCGGGGTAGGGAACGTGCTCATACCTGTCGTCGCCGAGGAGCTCGCCAGGAGCAGAGATGGCATCACGCGGCGAGCCTCGATCGGTGGCCCAGGTGGGGTGCGGGGCAGGCGGGGCGGGCAGGGCGGCCCATCCCCGAGAGGCCTGGACCGGTGAACCCGTGTCGTTGGGCGTGCCCGCGCCGTCGGGCGTGTCCGTAGGGTCGGGGACGCCGAGACTGTCCCCGCCGTCGGTGGCATCGCCCCGCGCGTTGGCGCCGTCCGCGACCCGGGGTGGCGCCAGTTCCGGGCGCGGACCTGGCGCCGGCATCCCCCGCAGCACTCCGGCCGGTCGAGGACGCTGCCCGCGGACCGTCTCCTGCCCGTAGGTCACCGGAACCACGAGGGCTGTGGTGCCCGAGAGCAGCAACGCGGTGGCGACGAGGCGGCGGGCGAGCACCTGGGGTGCGCCGCCGAAGGGAATGCGCGGAGCCAGACCGCTGCCGCGCACCTCCGCGCGCCACTCCGCGACGAGACAGGCGATGAAGTGCGCCCACCCCGCCCAGAACAGCAGGGAAAGGACCGCCCGGACTACCCCGCCGGCCCCGCCGCCGCTACGGATCGGTGGACCGAGCACCAGCGCGAGGATCACGGGGATGCCAAGGACCGCCACGGTGATCGCCGCGAGCGCGCCCGCTGCCTGCAGCCGCTCTCGAGCGCGATCCTCCGGCGGGACCGTCGGCACCGCCTGCCGGGTCGGCACGGCCTCGCCGCCGGTGGCGCGTCCGCCGCCCGCGGCCC
>NZ_JAMQQF010000264.1 GCF_023716945.1 Frankia sp. AiPs1
ACCCTCGCCCCTGCGCTCCCCGGGCGGGTGCCCCTTCCGCGCACGCTGCCCGCGCGCCCGTGGCCGCTGCGCCGAGGAGGAGCCGGCGCTGCGCCCGGTCGCCGCGGACCACCGAATCGCCTGCCACTTCCCGGACTGACCGCGCTGCGCGCCCACCGCAGGCGGGTTTAGCCGTGGCTAAGCCGGTGTTCAGAGCGGCTCGGGACTCTTGCACCGGCATCACGTGACCGCGCCGGCGCACCGGCCGCGCCGGGTGCACGCCCAGAACACTCGGACCCAGCAAAGGATGACGATGAACATCCGCAGATCGATGTCCGCCTCCGGGCTTGTCTCCGGAACGGTCCTCGCCGCCACCTGGATCGCGGCCACCCGCCTGCTGTCCATCGCACCCGCCGGCAGCATCAAGGCCACGGGCACGACGGCCACAGGCACGACGGACACAGGCACGACCGACCAGGGCACGGGGCTGTCGGTGGTGCTCGAGGGGCTCCACGAGCCGCAGATCAGCACCGAGCAGAACATCGACATCGGCGATCCTCAGATCGGCCAGATCGGCAACTACTACGACGAGCTCTACGATCCCGACCGGGAGCGGCTCGGCGTCGTCTTCGGCCGGTTCGAGGTCCGTTACAAGAAGGTCGGTGGCGCCGTCCTGACGTACTACACGGAGGACATCTATCTGCGGGACGGCATCATTCACGCCGAGGGATGGGCTGACTTCAACGATGTCAAGAACGGCCGCTGGGTCGGATACCCGGCGGTCGGGATAGACGGTGCCTACCGGGGGCTGGACGGGCGCCGGGAATGGCGGGTGATCGAGCCGCACCAGCCGGTCGAGGCGCGGATCATCCTCGCCGGCTGAGGACGCTGCGCGCCCGGCGGGCGGCGACGCCTCGCCGGCAGCGAGACGATCGCCGCCCGGCCCCGCACCGCCCATCCCTCGGTACCGCCCGTGCCCCTGCCGCCGCCCGGCGAACGGAGAACCCCATGCGCGTCGGACTCGGATATCTGAACATGGCGCCCGCGGGCGACTCCCGGACCGCGCAGACGATCTACGCGGACCTTCTGCGGGACGCCCGCTGGGCGCAGGACAGCGGCTTCGCCGGCATCTGGCTGACCGAGCACCACTTCTCCACCTACGGCCTGACCGCCTCGCCCCTGCTCCTGCTGGCCCAGGTCGCGGCCGCGGCCCCCCGGCTCCGGCTGGGGACGTCGGTCCTCGTCCTTCCCTTCTGGGATCCGGTCCGCCTGGCCGCGGACGTCCTCACCCTGGACGCCCTGTCCGGGGGGCGACTCGACCTCGGCATCGGACGTGGCTACCAGCCACACGAGTTCCTCGGGTTCGGCCGGGACCGGGCGGACAACCGGGAGATCTTCACGGAGGCGGTCGAGGCCCTCCAGCGACTGTTCACCCACGAGGACAGCGACTTCAGGGGCCGCTTCGTCCGGATCGACACGCCGGTCACCGTGCTGCCCCGCCCGACCCAGCAGCCGCACCCGCCGATCTGGATGGCGGCGACCAGTCCCGACTCCCTGCGCGTGGCGGCGGAGCGTGGCTTCCATTACATGCTGCCCGGCCTCACGACCATCGAGGAGATCGCGCAGCGTCGGCGCTGGATCGAGGACGCCGGCGGACTGCCGCCCGGACGTGAGTTCCAGGTCAACCGATTCGTCTACCTGGGCGACGACGACGGCCGCGAGCGGGTGGTGCGGGAGATCGTCCGCCAGGTGCAGACCTCGCAGGCGCTGACCAACAGTGTCCCGCCCAGGGCCGGCATCGCCCCGAGCACCGACGACGTCGACCCCGCCCTGGCGGCGAAGGTTCGCGAGGTCCTCGTCACGGGCACCGCGGGGGAGGTGATCGAGCAGTTCCGCGCGCTGGCCGACGGCGGCATCACCTACGTCATCGCGGGCTTCAGCTTCGGCTACCTCGACGCCGCCACCGCCCGGCGCTCGCGGGAACGGTTCGCGGCGGACGTCCTCCCGCACCTCGCCGCTCTCTCCCCGGCCGCGGACAGCAGGGGTGGAGCCGGCGGCCGCGACCGTGCCGACCGCCCGGCGTGACCGACCAGCCCTCCCTCAGGGTTTGCGGGCGAGAGCGCCGTAGCCGCTGACCTCGGCGTCCGCCACTCCCCCGAAACTCGGGTCGTCCGGGCGCCAGCGCTGGGCGGCCACCACGCCCGGCTCGACCAGCTCCAGCCCGGCGAAGAACCGTTCCACCGCCGCCCGGCCGCGCATGGTCATCGACACGCCCCGCGCCCGGTAGGTCGCGGCCAGCTCCTCGGCGCCGGGGTCGAAGTCACCGGTGGCGTGCGAGAGTGCCAGGTAGCTGCCGGCGGGCAGCGCGTCGAGCAGCCTGGCGGCGATCCCGTACGGGTCGGCCTCGTCGGGGATGAAGTGGAAGACCGCGACCAGCGAGAGCCCCACCGGGCGGGTCAGGTCGAGGGTGTCCCGCAGCTCCGCCGAGGCGAGAATCGCCGCCGGATCCCGCAGGTCCGCGTCGATGTAGGCGGTCCGGCCCTGCGGAGTACTGGCGAGCAGGGCGCGGGCGTGCGCAAGCACAATCGGATCGTTGTCCGCATAGACGACCCGCGCGTCCGGGGCCGCCGCCTGCGCGACCTCGTGCAGGTTCGGGGACGTGGGGATGCCGGTGCCGATGTCGAGGAACTGCGTGATCCCTCGCTGCGCCACCAGGAAGCGGGTCACCCGGCGCAGGAAGGCCCGGTTCTCCCGGGCGCCGGTCCGGGCCGTCGGGAAGCCGATCAGCGCCTGCTCGGCGGCGGCGCGGTCCGCCGGGTAGTTGTCCTTCCCGCCCAGGAAGTAGTCGTAGATGCGGGCCGAGTGCGGCTGATCGGTCTTCAGATCAATCGGTGCCCGGTCGATTTCGACCGCGCTGTTCCACCACGGCCTGGGATCCTCACGATCCTGCCCATCTCCCACGCCAGCCCCATGCCTCTCGTCTGCAGTGGAGTGAATCACTCGCTCTGCGCATTATTCATGACGAATCGCGCCCCCAGGCAGCAGTGACGGCAGGCTCAGGCGGTGGGAGCGAGGTCCTTGAGGGCGATCGCGAGGTCGGTGAAACGCTCGGCGTCCACGACCGCGTCGGCGGCGATCAGCCGGCGGGCGGCGACGGCGTCCATCGGGCGGTTCACCGTCGCGATCGCGGACAGCCGACCGTCGGGGGCGAACCAGCCGACGGACCAGCCGGGCGCCCGCTTGGCTTCCGGGGCCGCGACGGCCCCCGGATCCCCCCGCCACACCCGCGTGTCCCCCGCCCCCGCCAGCCCCACGACCTGCACCATCCGACCGAACTGTTCCGACCAGAAGTAGGGCACCGGGTCGTAGACGGCCTCGCCCCCGAGCAACGTGGTGGCGGCGACGGCAGGGCTGCCCTGCGCGCAGTCCCAGTGCTCCACCCGCAGCCGACGGTCGTAGCGCCGCGACCACCACGCCGCGCAGTCCCCGACCACCACGACGGGCGGACCATCCGAGCCGGCGTCCCAGGAGGCGGTGAGATGCTCGTCGACGACGACCCCGCGGTCGACGACGAGACCGGAGCCGGCGAGCCACCCGGTGTCCGGACGCACGCCCACCCCGACGACGACATGGTCGGCCGGCAGCACCTCGCCGTCGCCGAGCACCAGCGCCTGCGGGCCGATCTCGCGCACCGACACCCCGAGCCGCAGGTCCACGCCCGCCTCGGCGTACCAGGCGATGGTCTGCCCGCCGACCTCGCCGCCGAGGGCCACCTGCAACGGCGACGCGGCCGCCTCGATCACCGTCACCTCGGCGCCGATCTTCGCCGCGATCGTCGCGACCTCCGCGCCGATCCACCCCGCGCCCACGACGACCAGCCGGACGCCGGGTTTGAGCACGTCGCGCAGCGCGCGGGCGTCGTCGATGGTGCGCAGCACCCGCTGCGGCCCGTCGCCCGGCAGGGTCACCGGCGCGGCGCCGGTGGCGAGGACCAGCCCGTCGTAGGCGACCGGGCCGGCGTCCGTCTCCACGGCCCCGGGCCGCAGCCCGGTGGCCCGCCGACCGAGCTGGACCTCCACGCCGCCGAGGTCGAACGGCAGGGTGGTGTCCTCGACCCGACCGGACAGCACGCCCTTGGACAACGGCGGCCGGTCGTAGGGCGGGTGCTCCTCCGCGCCGAGCAGCACGATGCTCCCGGCGAACCCCTGCGCGCGCAGCTCCACCGCCGCCCGCCCGCCGGCGAGCCCGGCCCCCACGATGACGATCCTGTCCATGCAGCCAGAGCCCTCCACGACCGGGGCGGGCCAGCGCCCACCAACACGACACAGCTACACCGGCACACACCTGCGCCGGCTGCCGGACGCCCAGAACTCTAGTGGCACCCGGTGCCAGAGATAAAGGTTGATCCGGACCGGACCGCGCGGCCCACGGGAACGGGCATGTCACGGGCAAGGCTGACACAATCTGCCACCAGCGCCAATGCCTGCACGGGGCGGGTGTCGTAGCCGAGTGTGAACGACGGGAGTCTCCGCGTGTCGAACAGCCCGAGCCTGCCCTCCGCCCAGCCCTGGCGGCCCGACGTCAAGGAACTGGCCAGCTACGGTCCGTATGCCCGGCCGGCACCGATGCCGATGCGCTGGGAGCAGGTCACGGCGCCCTGGTTAGGCGCGATGCTGGCCAACCGCTACCCGGGCATCGAGGTGACCGACCTGCGGACCGTGGAGCTGCGCAGCACGCACACCACGAAGGGGCGGGTCGCCGTCACCTACAACGAGGTCGGCCGGCGGGCGGGCCTGCCCGAGCACCTGTGCCTCAAGGCGAACTTCACCGGCCGCGCGAATCCCATGGACATCTGCCAGGTGGAGGCGCGTTTCTACCACGAGCTGGTCGAGGGCACCCAGATCCCGGCGCCGCGGTTCTACTACGCCGACTGGGATCCCGACGGCAGCGGCCAGGGGCTGGCGGTCCTCGAGGACCTGATCGAACTCGGCGGCGAGTTCGGCAGCAGCTTCCAGCACCTCGGCGTCGACGCGGTCGGCCGGGCGCTGGACGACATGGCCGTCCTGCACGGCAGCTACTGGGCGAGCCCCCGGCTCGACGCGGCGAGCTGGCTGCCCACCTCGATGGACACCCGCGGCGACTGCGACCAGGCCCGCATCATGTGGTGGCTGGTCGAGGAGAACCTCGGGCGCGACGTCTACATCGACCGGCTGCCGGCCTGGATGGTCGCCGACCCGCAGCGCTTCCTGCGCGCCTACGACCTGCTCAACCAGTACGCCCGCGAACAGACCGGGCCGCGCACGATCGTGCACGGCGACGCCTACCTCGGCAACACCTACCTGCGCCCGGACGGCCACCGCATCTGGCTGGACTGGCAGATGGTCCGCAAGGGCCACGCCTGGCGCGACGTCAGCTACTTCATGGTCGGCGCGCTCACCGTCGAGGAGCGCCGCGCCCACGAACGCGAGCTGCTCGCCCGCTACCGGGAGGCGCTGCTGGCCACCGGCGCGCGCGACGTGCCGGCCGCGGACGCGATCTGGGAACAGTACCGGCGGTGGGCCATGTACGGGCTGCAGGCCTGGATGGGTACCAAGGACCACTGGGGGCAGGACAACCACACGATGATCGGACGCTTCTCCGTCGCGACCGCCGACCTCGACACCCTGGCCCTGCTCGAGGCCCAGTAAGACGATTCAGTCGTCAACTCTGGCCCTGCTCGGGGCCCAGCAAGACGACTCGGTCGTTAAATTGACTTGTTCCAGAAAAGGTGGCACGATCGGCCCATGGCCACCGACCGGGAAACCGCATCGCGTGCGGCCGGCCTGCGGGGGGCCGGCCTGCGCGTGACGGGGCCGCGGCTCGCGGTGCTCGACGTGCTCGCCGAGCATCCGCACGCCACGGCCGACGCGGTGGCCGAGCAGGTCCGCACCAGGCTGGGCACGGTCTCGAAGCAGGCCATCTACGACGTGCTGGCGGCCTTCGTGGCCGCCGGTCTCGTCCGCCGGATCGAGCCAGCGGGCTCGCCGGCCCGCTTCGAGACCCGCACGGCCGACAACCATCACCATCTGGTTTGTCGCGCCTGCGGCCGGGTAGCCGACGTGGACTGCGTGACCGGCGCCCGCCCCTGTCTGGAGCCGAGTGATGACGCCGGGTTCGTGATCGAAGAGGCCGAGGTCGTGTTCTGGGGCGTGTGCCGTGACTGCAGATCTGGTGACAGCAGATCGGCTGGTGTCCCTGCACGGTAAGGCGAGGAGGACGTTGTGACCGCATACGAGACCCGTCCGACGACGACCGACGCCGGAGTGCCCGTCGCCAGCGACGAACACTCGTTGACCGTCGGGCCGGACGGCCCACTGCTGCTACAGGACCACTATCTGCTGGAGCAGATGGCGAACTTCAACCGGGAGCGGATCCCGGAGCGCCAGCCGCACGCCAAGGGTGGCGGTGCGTTCGGCACCTTTGCCGTGACCCAGGACGTCAGCGCCTTCACCCGGGCGGCGGTGTTCCAGCCCGGCACCGAGACGGACGTGCTCATCCGCTTCTCGACCGTGGCCGGCGAGCGGGGCTCCCCCGACACCTGGCGCGACCCCCGCGGCTTCGCGGTGAAGTTCTACACCAGCGCGGGAAACCTCGACATCGTCGGCAACAACACCCCGGTGTTCTTCATCCGGGACCCGTTGAAGTTCCAGCACTTCATCCGGTCGCAGAAGCGACGTGCCGACAACAACCTGCGCGACCACGACATGCAGTGGGATTTCTGGACGCTGTCGCCGGAATCCGCCCACCAGGTCACCTGGCTGATGGGCGACCGCGGCATCCCGCGCACCTGGCGGCACATGAACGGCTACTCGAGCCACACCTACATGTGGATCAACGCGGCCGGCGAGCAGTTCTGGGTGAAGTACCACTTCAAGACCGACCAGGGCATCGAGTTCTTCACCCAGGACGAGGCCGACCAGATGGCGGCGATCGACACCGATTACCACCAGCGTGACCTGTACGAGCACATCCGGGACGGGGAGTTCCCGAGCTGGACGCTGAAGATGCAGATCATGCCGTTCGAGGACGCGAAGACCTACCACCTCAACCCGTTCGACCTGACCAAGGTGTGGCCGCACGCCGACTACCCGCTGCACGAGGTCGGCCGGCTCACCCTCAACCGCAACGTCAGCGACTACCACACCGAGATCGAGCAGGCCGCCTTCGAGCCGAACAACCTCGTCGCCGGCACCGGGCTGTCGCCCGACAAGATGCTGCTGGCCCGCGGGTTCAGCTACGCCGACGCCCACCGCGCCCGGCTCGGGGTGAACTACAAGCAGATCCCGGTGAACTCGCCGAAGGTCCCCGTCAACAGCTATTCCAAGGACGGGGCGATGCGGGTGCAGAACGTCAGCGACCCGGTGTATGCCCCCAATTCGTACGGTGGCCCGGCGGCCCGGCCGGAGCTGACCGACGACGGCGGCCGCTGGCACGCCGACGGTGAGATGGTGCGCACCGCCTACACCCTGCGTCCCGACGACGACGACTGGAGCCAGGCCGCCACCATGGTCCGCGACGTCCTCGACGACGCCGGCCGGGCCCGGCTGGTCGACAACATCGTCGGGCACCTGCTCAACGGCGTCAGCGAGCCGATCCTCGAGCGTGCCTTCGAGTACTGGCGCAACGTCGACAAGGAGCTCGGCGCCCGGATCGAGGCCGGCGTGCGGGCCAAGCAGCACCTGACCGACCCGAAGGCGGCCCAGCAGGCCAACCCCGCCCGGTCGGACGCGCAGGCCAAGGCCTGAGCCAGGCGCGTGCGCCCGGGCGGACCGTGGGGGGGGGGGGGGGGCGGGCCCCCCCCCCCGCCCCCCCCCCCCCCCCCCCCCCCCCCCCCCCCCCCCCCCCGCGGCGAGCTGGCGTTGTTCCTGCGCAGCCGGCGCGAGCGCATCAGCCCGCAGGAGGTCGGCATGCCGCCCGGCCC
>NZ_JAMQQF010000265.1 GCF_023716945.1 Frankia sp. AiPs1
GCCATGGCTGCCGCCTGGGGTGCCCTGCGCTCCCGTCCGGCCACCGCACCCGCCTTCGCCGCCGCGGGCGGCACGGCCGCCGGCTGACCCGTCCCCCGAGGAGCGATCCGTCCCCCGAGGAGCAACCCGTCTCCCACGGAGCGACCCGTCCCTCGACGAGCAACCAGGCCACGACGAGCAATCAGGCTCACGACGAGCAGTCGATCCGCGAGGAGCTGTCAAGCCCGCGGAGGAGCTACCAGGCCCGCGAGGAGCTGTCAGGCCCGCGGAGGAGCTACCAGGCCCGCGAGGAACTACCAGCTCGCGAGGAGCACAGACAGGAGTCGCCGTCATGCAACGCACGCTCTTCGAGGCCGAACACGAGGAGTTCCGCGAGCTGGTGCGGACCTTCGTCACCAAGGAATGCCAGCCGCACCACGAGGACTGGGAGCGCGCCGGCGTCGTCGACCGCTCCGCCTGGCGCCGGGCCGGCGAGATGGGCCTGCTCGGGCTCACCGTGCCCGAGCAGTACGGCGGCGCCGGGCTGAGCGACCCCCGCTACGACGTGATCGTCACCGAGGAACTGGCGTTCGGCGGCATCACCGGACTCGGCCTGTCGCTGCACAACGAGCTGCTCGCCCCCTACCTGGTCGGTCTGACCGATGACGAGCAGAAGGCGCGCTGGCTGCCCGGCTACTGCTCCGGCGAATCCGTGACCGCCATCGCGATGAGCGAGCCCGGCGCCGGCAGCGTCCTGCGCGGCATCCGCACGACCGCCATCCGCGACGGCGACCACTTCGTCGTCAACGGCGCCAAGACCTTCATCAGCAACGGCCTGCTCGCCGACCTCGTCGTCGTGGCGGTCAAGACGGACCCGAGCGCCGGGCGGGGCTCGCTCAGCCTGCTCGTGGTGGAGCGCGCCACCCCCGGCTTCGAGCGGGGTCGCAAGCTCGACAAGGTCGGCCTGCGCGCGCAGGACACCGCCGAGCTGTTCTTCAACGACGCCCGGGTGCCGGCGACGAACCTGCTCGGCGAGGAGCACCGCGGGCTGCACTACCTGATGCGCAACCTGGCGGCCGAGCGGCTGTCCATCGCCGTCGGCAGCGTCGCCAGCGCCCGCCGAGCCCAGGAGCTGACCAGGCAGTACGTGCGCAGCCGCACGGCGTTCGGCACCACGATCGGCAGCTTCCAGAACACCCGGTTCGTCCTGGCGGCCCTGCACGCCCGCACGCTCGCCGTCCAGGCCCTCGTGGACGGCTGCGTCCAGGCCAGGATCGCCGGCACGCTCACTCCGCAGGACGCCGCCGCGGCGAAGCTGCTTGCGACGGAACTGGAGTTCGACGCGGTCGACGCCGGGGTCCAGCTCCACGGCGGCTACGGCTGGATGGAGGAGTACCCGATCGCTCGGATGTACCGCGACGTGCGGATCACCCGGATCTTCGGCGGCAGCAGCGAGATCATGAAAGAGGTCATCGGCCGCGCCCTGCGACTCGACGACCCCACCGCCCCCTGAGCGACCCGCGCAGCGCCGCCACCCGGCCGGCGTGGCTCAGCCGGCGCCACTCGGCCGGCGCCACTCGGCCGGCGTGGCCCGGCCCGCCGGGCCTTCTGGCCGCGGACGCTGGCGTCGCTACACGGAACGCACCCCGGCGCCTCCGCACCCCGAGCCGCGGGGCGCCCTTGCCCGCCGGCTCCCGGGGCGGTGTGCATGGGAGCGGAGTCGCATGGTCGTTCTGTAGGGACAAATGGGTCGCCGAACCCTACAGAACAACCATGGAAGCTCTCTCCCATGCATCCGCCGACGACGCGCGAGCCGTCGACCCTCCGTACGAGCCGTCCGGCCGTCCTCACCCAACTCGAAACCGTCCCGGCCCGGAAACGCTGCATCCCAGCGAACCACCAGACCGCCGCGCCAGCAGACCGCTGCGCCAGCAGCACACCGCGCCACCGGACCGCCGCGTACACGCGCGAAAGACAGGCCCAGACGCCCATCCGGAGGCTTCCGTGCCCGATTCATCTCTCCGGTCAGCAACGGTCGAATTCCTTCGACTCACGAGTTGACAATAATGACCGACCTTCCTACGATGAGGTCATGGGAGATGCGATGGTGGGCGAGCGTCGGGTGTACCGGGAGAACGACGCCGACATCCCGAGCGAGTTCTCCGACCTACTGGTGCGCATGCTCGTGCACCACCTGGAGAACTCGACGAACCGGTACTACACCGAGCTGCTGAACCACCTGTGGGAACGCTGCATGACGCTCGCGCCCGAGGAGCGGCTGAAGACGACGTTCGCGAAGCTCATGCAGCAGGAGGTCGAGCACGGCGTCATCACGGCGCGGATCCTGGCGGGCCTGGGCGTCGGCGTGGTCGAGCAGCCGATCAAGCAGTACCTGTTCCACCTGCCCATCGACACGTTCTGCGACATGGCGTACTTCAACGCCCTGGGCGACCGGGTGGGCTGCTACATCGGGGAGACGTGGGAGGACGTGCCCTACGAGCCCCTGTTGAACGTGGCGGAGCGCCTGCACAAGGACGAGGTGTTCCACGCGACGTTCGGCATGTCGAACCTGCGCCGGGTGTGCGCCGATCCGGCTGGGCTGGCGGAGGCCAACGAGAAGATAAAGATCTGGTGGCCGGCCGCGTTGGACATGTTCGGCCGCTCGGACTCGGAGTTCAGTGACGCCTACGTCCGCTGGGGCCTGCGCAAGCTCAACAACGAGCAGTTGCGCCAGCAGTACATCGCCGACACCCGTCCGCTGCTGGAGGAACTCGGCATCACCGTTCCCGCGGACACGGCGAACCGCCGTTTCCTCTGATGGCGCGGGCATGAGGCAGGCGCGGGCATGAGGCAGGACGGGGTGCAGCCCCCCGCCGCTCCCGCACCGTCCGGCCCCGCGGCGCCGCGGGGCCGGACGGTCGACGTCCACCGCTACGGCCCCGACGCCGTCGTCCTCGACGTCCACCTCGGGCAGTACCGCGAGGTCTTCTTCGTCCTCACCGGCGACAAGAGCGTGACCATCACGATGCTCGACGGCAGCGACCCGACCCATCACGAGGCCCAGGTCTTCGTCTTCGCCAAGCCGTGGCAGTGGTCGCTCGACGCCCCCGACGAGGAAGTCCTGCTCCGGGTGTGGCAGTCCGTCGGCGTCCAGCGCTGACCCCTCCGCCGCTGCCCCCTCCGCGACCGTCCGCGGCTTGCCCGAATTAGTTATACCTCATACAGTA
The DNA here is from genome assembly GCF_023716945.1 of Frankia sp. AiPs1. Classification (GTDB taxonomy): domain Bacteria; phylum Actinomycetota; class Actinomycetes; order Frankiales; family Frankiaceae; genus Frankia. The sequence goes on from NZ_JAMQQF010000265.1 coordinate 3,207, forward strand.
ATTGCTGTGACTACAACTAATTCGGCGCGTCCCGCCGACGCGCCGTCGACCTCGGGCAGTCGAGTGCTCCTGATCGGCGCGTCCCGCGGACTGGGCCTCGCACTCGCCCGAGAGTGGACGCAGGGCGGTCGGCAGGTCGTGGCCACCGTGCGCGGCTCGGGCCGGACTCCCCTGCATGACCTCGCCGACACCTGCGCCGAGCAGATCGAGATCGAGACCGTCGACGTCACCGAGCCCGCGCAGATCGCGACGCTGCACGATCGTCTGGCGGACCGGATGTTCGACCTGCTGTTCGTGAACGCCGGCGTGGCGAACAAGCCCGACGGCACGGTGGCGCAGACCTCGACCGACGAGTTCACCCGGGTGATGGTCACCAACGCGCTCGGCCCGCTGCGCGTCATCGAGGCCCTTCAGGACCGCGTCGAACCTGCGGGCACGATCGGGGTGATGTCCTCGGGTCAGGGCAGCGTGGCCAACAACGAGCGCGGCGGCCACGAGGTCTACCGCGGCAGCAAGGCCGCGCTCAACACGTTCATGCGCAGCTACGCCGCCCGCCACCACGGCGAACCCCGGACCCTCGTCCTCATGGCCCCCGGCTGGGTGCGCACCGACCTCGGCGGCCCGGACGCCCGGTACACCATCGACGAGAGCATCCCGAACGTCGTCAGGACCCTCGACGCCCTGAAGGGCAGCCCCGGCCTGCACTACGTCGACTTCCTCGGCCGGACGGTAGCGTGGTGAACGCCGATCCCGGCCAGCAGGCCGCCGAGGCGCGGTGCCGCGGAACCGCGCCAGCGAACGCCGCCGACCCCGGCCAGCAGGCCTGGGCCCTCATGCACCGGTTCGTCGAGACGCACAACCGCCGGGGTGAGCTTGCCGAGGCGCTCGGGTTCCGCCTTGGCGGCAGCCGCGGAAAAGTCCTCTTCCAGCTCCGCGACGGACCGGTGACCCTCGGCCAACTCGCGCAGGCCAACGGCGTCGACGCCCCCTACGCAACCCTGATCGTCGACAAGTTGGCAGCCCACGGTCTCGTCGAACGCCGCCCACACCCCGATGACAGGCGCCGCAAACTGGTCGCGCTCACCGCCGCCGGGCACGACGCCATCGCGACCGCCGACGCCATCCTGCTGCGCCCACCCCCCGCGATCAGCAAACTCCCGGCCGACGACCTCGGCCAGCTCGCCGGGCTCCTCACCCGTCTGCTCGAGGCAGACGCGGCCGAACCCGACGAGGGGAGGTCGTCCATTCCGGCGGCATCGAATCCCGGGTCAGCCGACCGTCACCTGGGCAGCCGACCGGAATAACTATCGACACCAGGACCCCAGGACCCCAGGACACCGAGGCACCAGGACACCAAGGCGCCGGCCGGCGGGGGCGTCGCCGGCCGGGAGCCCGGGGGTAGGTGGGATCGGTCAGCTCACCGGGGCCAGCAGGTTGACCGGCTTGTCGTTGAGCCCGTCGCGGACGCTCGTCCACTTGCCACCGGTGTACTGGTCGACGCCGATCTGGTGCCCGCAGACGGCGACGAACGGCGCCTGGCCGCACTTGAGCGGGCCGACCTGGAGCATCGCCGGACCGGTGAAGCCGCGCAGCGCGCGGTCGACGACGTCGAAGGACGTGGCCTTGTCCACGCCGAGCTGATTGACGATCTTGGCGGCGGTCATCACGGTGCCGAACGTCGGCCCGCTGAAGCCGCGCAGCTCGACGGGGGCGCTGCCCAGCGGCTTGGCGTACTTCGACGCGGCGTACTGGTAGGTCTTCATCCCGGAGTCGACGTCGGGCAGGTCGAAGTTGTAGCCGTAGTTGGCGTAGTACCAGCCGTCGGGGATCGCGTCGGGCGCACCGATGGTCTTGAGGTGGGCGCGGACCGGCACGTCGGCGCACTGGTCAGTAGTGATCACCTTGGGCTTGATGCCGAGCGAGCGGATCGCGTCGTACATGCTGATGCAGCTGCTCGGGGGGAAGGCGGTGATCAGCGCGTCGGCGCTGGCCGCGCCGCTGGCCTGCAGCGCCGTGGTCAGGTCCGGGGTGGTGGCCTGCAGGCTGATGAACACCGGCCGGAACTTCACCTTGGCGGCGTCCAGGATCGGCTTCACGAGCTGCTGGGCGGCCGCACGGCCGGCGGGGGTGTCCGGGACGATGCCGGCCACCGTGCGGGCCTTGAGCTCCTCCACGGCGAAGCGCGCCATGCCCATCAGCACCCCGGGCGAGCCGGCGGTGTAGGCCACGCCGCGGGTCGTCACGAAGTCCTCGCTGGCCAGGGCGTTGCCGATGAGGATCGCCTTGCGGCCGCCCACGGCGTCGTAGAACTCCTTGTTGCCGACACTGAGGCCACCCACGACCACCAGTGACAGCGACGCGTCGTTGGCCATCTGGGCGCCGCAGCGGGCGGCGTCCTCGGGCACGTTGACCGAGCAGGAGACCAGCTCGATCGGCCGGCCGCCGACGCCGCCGAGCTCGGCGTCGACGTAGGCCACCGCGGCCCGCGCGCCCTGCGTCGCGGACGGCAGGAAGGTGTCCTGACTGACAAATCCGATCTTGTACGGCGTGCCCTTCGCCGGGCCGGCGGAGCCTCCGGTGTAGCGCAGCGCCCAGGCGTTGTTGTCGCTGTTGGCGACGGGCGCGGAGCTCGCCTTCCCAGCGCCGGCAGCGCCAGCCGCGGTCGCGGCGCCTGCGGACGTGGCGCCTCCGGACGAACCCGACGACGAACACGCCGCGGCTAAGAGCAGGGAACTGAGCGCCAGCGCCCCCGCCACAGATCGACCTCTCACCGGTACCGCCTCCCACCTGCGTCGGCCCCCAGTGGCCGACGGGTGGGAGCACCGTACGGCTCCACAATTATTTAGTCCACCGGTCGATCGAATAAATCGGAAGGTCCCGCCGAGAGCCGCACCGCGAGTCAGCCGCGAGTCAGTCGCGAGCCGCGCCGCCGCCGGGCGGCCCGTCCCCGAATTTATTCGACCCGTCGGTTGACTGTAATCTGCGTCTCACCTATCGTCCCGTGCAGGTAGTGCGCACCGTCCCGACCGGGCGTGTTCCCGGTCCCGCGTGAGGGGTACATCGTGGATCTCATCGACGAACTCGACCTCAAGGTCATCGACTGCGACACCCACGTCGTGGAGCACTACGACCTCTGGACGTCCCGGGTCCCGTCGAAGTACGGCGACCGCGTGCCCCACGTCGAACGCGACGCCAACGGCATCGAGTGGTGGATCGCCGGCGGCAAGGTGCTCAGCCCGGCCGCCGGTCTCGCCATCGCCGGGTGGAAGGAGCCACCCCCGAAGTTCCCCGCCCAGCTCGACATGGTCGACCCCCGCATCTGGCAGCCCGAGGGCCGCCTGGAGATCATGGACGAGTACGGCATCCACGCCGAGGTCCTCTACCCGAACGTCGCCGGCTTCGGCGCCGGGCGCTACACCGACTTCGGCGACATGGAGCTGGCGCTGCTGCTCTTACAGGCCTACAACGACTGGCTGGCGGACTTCCGCCGGGTCTCGGACCGCTACGTCCCGGTCATGGCGGTGCCGTTCTGGGACATCGACCTGTCGATCGCCGAGATGAAGCGCTGCGCGGAGCTCGGCCACAAGGGCCTGGTGTTCTCCCAGGCGCCCGAGGACTTCGGCTCCCCCATGCTCACCGATCCGCACTGGGACCGGCTGTGGGCGGCGGCCCAGGAGATGGGCCTGTCGGTCAACTTCCACATCGGCAGCGGGGACACCACGATGCCGCAGCTGCTGCACCCCTCCGCCGGCGTCCACGCCAACTACGCGACGTTCCCGATGACGTTCTTCCTCGGCAACGCCCGCACCGTGGGCAGCCTCATCGGCGCGGGCGTGTGCCACCGCTTCCCCGACCTGAAGTTCGTGTCGGTGGAGAGCGGCGTCGGCTGGGTGCCGTTCACCCTGCAGGCGCTGGACTGGATGTGGACCGAGTGCGGCGTCGCCAAGGAGCACCCCGAGTACGACCTGCTGCCCAGCGAGTACTTCCGCCGCCAGATCTACGCCTGCTTCTGGTTCGAGCACGGCCCGACGCTGCGCGCGGCGATCGACTACGTCGGCGCCGACAACATCCTGTACGAGACCGACTTCCCGCACCCGACGAGCATGTCACCGGGCCCGGTGAGCTCGGCGCTGCCGCCCCGGCAGTTCATCAACGACAAGCTCGGCGACCTCCCGCACGACGTGCTGCGCAAGATCCTGCAGGACAATGCCATGAAGCTCTACGACCTGGCCTGAGCCACCGGCCGGTACCCGCTGACCGCTGACCACCAGCTGGTGACCGCTGGCCACCGGCCGCCGCACCGACAAGGCCCGGGCACCGCTGGGTGCCCGGGCCTTGTGTCGTCCGCCCGCCGTCAGGGCAGAGCGCCGCAGAGATTCCCTTCCCGCCCTGCTGTCACGTTTCGTGATGCCCGGCGTGGTGACTGAGGCGGACCGCGGACCGGGTCACGGCGGGGCGAGGGCGGCGGATGCGCGGGAAAGCGCCTCCCTGTTCCTTCTGTAGGGTTCGGCGTCCGATTCGTCCCCTCAGAAGGAACAGGTCGCCCCGTTCCCAGACACACCCCCGCCACGCGGGGCGGAGGGGCGGTGCCGGCGGACCGGCCGGCAGCGAGACGAGTGCCGGCTGCCGGCACACCCCGGCGCCGAACGCCGAACGGCCGAACACCGGGCGTCGAACACCGGACGCTGAACACCGGACGCCCGACGCCCGACGCACGACGCCGGGC
>NZ_JAMQQF010000266.1 GCF_023716945.1 Frankia sp. AiPs1
GGACCGCTCCCAACCGTCTCCCGCTGCGAGCTCCCCGCCGCTGGCGGGCTGACCCCCCCAGCCGCCCGCCGCACCGTCCGCGCGCGCCCCCCCCGCCCCCCCGGCGCACCAGCCGACCACTCCGTCCCCGGCGGCGGCACGGCGGGCGAGGGCGGTCGCGAGCTCGGCGGAATAGCGGCCGGTCCCGCCCGGAACCGGCGCGAGCAACTGCTCGACCAGGAAGCCCACACGCACGGGTCATAGTCTGCCCGGGCCCTCGGAGGTGCCGGTTCGGGGGGCAGTCGACCGGACACCGAGACGAGGCGAGCGCCGGCCACCCTCCACTCCTCAGGTGCAGCGCCCCCTCAGGTGCAGCGCCCCAGCAGCCCCCGCCGGCCTCCGCACGCCTGCCATCACGTTGCGTGACGTCAGAGTGTGACTGGGGCGGCTCGCGAGCCGGGCGACGGCTCGTGGGTCGGGGCGGATGCGTGGGAGAGCGCCTACCTGGTCCTGCTGGAGGGTTCGGCGTCCGCTTCGTCCCTACAGAACAACCATGTGGCCCCGCTCCCGTGCACACCTCTCGCGAGGCGGTGCCGGCGGGCTGGTCCGGCGGCGAGGCGGGGCCGGCCGACGTCACGCTCCGTCAGCGATCACCGGAGCGGGGCCGAGCAGCGGCTGCGCTAGTGCCGGCGACCGCGCAGGGCGGCGGCGACCATGATGGCGCAGAACAGCCCCCCGAGGAGATACCCCCACCAACGTTCGCCGTCGGCGGCGTCGGCCGCGGCGGCCGCCCCGAAGATGATCAGACCGAACAGCAGCACCGTGAGCAGCGCGGCAACCGCCCGCTGGGCAAAGCGGGAGCTCGGCGGCGGGGGTGGGCCGGTGCGAGGCGGAGGTGGAGTGCGGGGCTGGGAGGGAGTGCGGGAGGGGGATGGAGTGCGCGGCGGGGTGCGGCGCGGCCCCTCGCCGGAACGTGAGCGCCGGGCCATGACTCAGCTCCCCCGCTTGCGGGCATGGGTGAGCACCACGCTGCCGGCTGTGTCGGGGGCCCGGCGGTCGGCCAGCGCGATGGCCGGGGAGAGCACCGCCGCCGCGTTCCAACCGGCCCGGCCACCCTTCGCGGACAACGTCAGGTACAGCCGCTCGGCGCGTTCGCTGCGGAACATGTACGTCTGCCGGACGACGTCCAGCCCGGCGTCGTCGAGCAGCTTCGCGAGGTGCTCGCCCGGATAGGTGTGCTTGACGTGGTAACGCTCGCGATGGCGGTCGAACAGAGCCGGCCAGGCGGTGGCCCGGGTCAGCGCGTCCGCGGACATCACCAGGTCGCCGCCGGGGCGCAGCACCCGGGCCATCTCGGCAAGCGCGGCCGGCCCGTCGTCGAAGTGCTCGATCGCGCACACCGACATGACGACGTCGAAGGTGGTCGCCGCGAAGGGCAGCGCCAGCGCGTCACCCTCGACGAGCCCCGGATGGCCGCGCAGCCGCCGGCCGAACTCCAGCTTGTGCCGCGCCAGGTCGAGGCAGACCGCGCGGGCCCCGCGGCGGACGGCCTGACCGGCCCAGTAGCCATCGCCCCCGGCCACGTCGAGCAGCGTGCGCCCGGTCAGCTCGCCCGCCCACTCCAGCAGGGTGCCGACCTCACGGCGGCGCATCACGTGGACCTGGTGACCCACGAAGGCGAGGGCGTCGTCACGTACGGGGCTCACCAGTCCACCTTCCGTTCCGGCCGTTGTTGACGGACAGTCTGCCCGCCATGTGGGCACCGTTCGCGCCTGGACCCGTCAGAGACACCTCAGGTGATCGTCTCCGGACGCGACGCGACGAGCCCGGCGGCAGGCCGGACCACAGCCGGACCGGGCGGAGAACCCTCATCCGCTGCCGAGCGCACCGAGCGCCACGTCGAGGTAGTTTCCCCAGGCCGCCTGCGGATCGGGCGGGCAGACCTTCGCCCGCAGGTCGGCGAGCACGCCCGGCTCGTAGAGCCGACGCAGGGCCGCGGCGAGCCCGTCGACGTCGTCCGGCGCAACCAGCAGCCCGTCGACGCCGTCACGAACCGCGGTGGCCAGGGTGCCGACGGTCGTGGCGATGACCGGCAGACCGTACAGGTGCGCGAGATCGACGTTCTGCGACGCCGTGCCCGCCCGGTACGGCAGCACCAGGGCGTCGGCGGCCGCGAACAGGCCGGGCACCTCGGCGGCGTCGACATAGCCGGCCCGGACGTTCACCCGGTCGGTCAGGCCGAGTTCGGCGATGAGGCGGGTGGTCTGGACGGCGTCACCCCAGAACTCCCCGGCGACGGTGAGCCGGACGTCCGCCGGGCCGCGGGCCAGCGCCCGCAGCAGCACGTCGAGCCCCTTGTAGGGCCGGACCAGTCCGAAGAACAGCAGGCTGCGCGGCCGGCCGCCCGCCGTGGTCAGGGCGCCGGGCTCGGCCGGCGCCGGGCGCCGCCGGGTCGGCGAGGACCACAGGTGCGGAGCCATCTCGGCCACCACCACCGGCGCCGGGGTGAGGGTGGCGGCGAGCTCGGCCTGCGCCGGGGTGTGCACCAGCACCCCGGACACCCGCCGCAGCACCGCCCGGATCAGCGGCTCGTCCACCGCACGCCGCTCGTGCGGCAGAACGTTGTGACACAGCGCCAGCACCGGCAGCCCGCCGGCCCGGCGCCCGGCCCGGCCGCGCAGGGCGGCGAGGATGGCCAGGTAGGCGGGCGCCTGGATCGGGGTGACGACGACCAGAACGACCGCGTCGGCCTCGCGCCGCAGCCGCCGGCCGAGCCGGATCCAGCCGTCGGGCCGACGCCAGGACAGCGGGTAGCGGGTCGACCCGAACGGTTCCATCTCCGGCTCGGCGACGCGCTGCACGCCCGGGTAGAGCCGCGCCGGGTACTGGTCCGACCAGGACTCGATCACGACCTGATGCCCCCGGGCGCCCAGCCGGTGCGCGAGCTCGGTGGTGTGCTGGGCGATCCCGCCCTTGTACGGGTGGGTCGGGCCGATGACCGCGATGCGCACGGTCAGGTGTCGCTGCGGGAACGGGCGACCAGGTCACCGATCAGGGCGAGCACGGCGATCTGGAAGCCGACGAGGATGGCGAGCAGGGTCGAGGTCGCCACGTGGAAGTCGTAGCGGACGAGGTCCACGATCAGCTTGATGAAGCCCAGCCCCATGATCCACAAGGCGATCGGCATCAGCACCTTGAGCGGGTCGAAGTACATGACCATCCGCAGCACCTGCAGGATGTAGCGGCGCGCGTCGCGGAACGGGTGGAACTTCGACGTCCCGGCGCGCTTCGCGTAGTCGATCGGGATGTAGTCGACCGGGTGCTGGTTGGACAGGAACGACATCGTGATCGTGGTGACGCAGCTGAAGCCGGGCGGCAGCAGCCGCAGGTAGGGCAGGGAGACCTCGCGGCGGAAGGCACGCAGGCCGGAGTTCAGGTCCGGGATCTTCACCCCGGACAGCCGCTGGGCGATCATCCGAATGAGCCACTTGGCCGGCACCCGGGCCCACTTGTGGGTCCCCTCCTCGGTGAGCCGGGCCCCGACGACCTGGTCGACGTCGAGGTTGTCGTCCAGGTAGTGGACGAACTCCGGGATGCGCTCGTTCGGGTAGGTCATGTCGGCGTCGGTCCAGACGACGATCTTTCCCCGAGCCTCCTGGGTACCGATGCGCCGGGCCGTGCCCGAGCCGCCGTTGCGGCGGAACGGCATGATCCGCATCCGGGGGAAGCGGGGGGCCGCATCGCGCAGGACGGCGAGGGTGTTGTCGGTCGACTTGTCGTCGATCGCGAGGATCTCGTAGGCGTACCCGCTGGCGTCCATCGCGGCCGTGATGCGCTCGAGTTCAAGCACCACGTGATCCTGCTCGTTGTAGCAGGGCAGAACGATGGTGACGTAGGGGACGTCGTCGCCGAGCGCGACGAGGTCGTCGCCGGCCGCAGCCTGCGTCGGGGTGCTGCCCTCCGGATGGTCGGGCTTGTGGATGGCGCTGACACTCACGTCGGTGTGGCTCCCGGTCGTCGTTCCCGGCGGTGATCGCCGCTGCGGGGCGGCGGGCCGGTGCATGGCGCGGGCCGACGTCGTCCCCACTCCGATCGCCGGTCCGTGGCGGTGATGCGCGGTCCGTCCATGTGGGCGCGCCGTTCTAGAGTTGCACGTCCCGTCCCGGGGCCCGACGACCGGGCCGACGACCGGCCCACGTTGGCGCCTACTGTTTGGACCGTGGCTGCGTTCAGAAGTGATCTACGCGAGTACGTGCGGCATGTGCGGACGCTGCGGGCCGCCCGCGAGACCTCGGCCCGTTCGTTCGTCGCGGGCCTGCGGTACCCGCTCGCCTACAAGCAGCCGATCTGGCTCGGCTCGCCGACCGTCATCGAGGGTCGGGAGCGCATCGAGTTCGGCGAGGGCGCGGCACTGCGGGTCGGCCTCGGCGGGTTCGGCCTGTCGACCCGGCGCGACACCTCGATCATCCGGGTCCATCCGGAGGGCCGGCTGCGCTGCGAGGGGGTCGTCTCGCTGCAGCGGGGCGTGCGGGTCGTCGTCGACTCCGGCGTGCTGGAGCTGGGCCCCGGCGCGAACGTCAACGGGTTCGCCAAGATCCTCGTCCGGGAACGGATCTCCATCGGGGCCTACTGCAACGTCTCGTGGAACACCCAGCTTCTCGACAACGACTTCCATCCCATGGTCGTCGACGGCGTCGAGCAGCCGGTGAGCGGACCGATCGTGCTGGAGGACCGGGCCTGGATCGGCACCGGCGCGATCGTCCTGAAGGGTGTCACCGTCGGCGAGAGCGCGGTGGTGGCCGCGGGCTCGGTGGTCACCCGCGACGTCCCGCCGAAGGCCGTCGTCGCCGGGTCGCCCGCGAAGATCGTCGGCCACATCGACTCCTGGCGCTGAGACCTACCGCACCAGGCCGCCGGACTGCGCCGCCCGTCTCTGGGGAACACTGCGGACGGTGACCTCCGGCATGCCGGGAAGCACCTTGCCACCGTCCGCGACCAGGGCCGATGCGCGGATACCCGGACAGTCAACCGAGCGGGGGTGTCCGTAACATGACAGCACCTTCGTCCGATGGGACCGTGCAGAGTTTGGGTGACTCCGTGGATTCGACCGCAGCGGCCCGCACCGCCGCCTCGCCCGCCCCGGCAGTGATCCCCGATGGGACCCGCTTTCGACCGTGGCGCATCCTGCGCACCGCCCCCCCGACCGTCTGGGCGATCACCCTGCTGTTCACGGCGGTGCTGGCGGGCTGGTCGGTGATGGTGCCGCAGTACCACGCACCCGACGAGCCCAATCACGTCGACGCCGTGATGCGCCTGGTGGAAGGCAGGGGCTGGCCCCATCCGGGGCACGTGATCGTGACTCGCGGCGGGGTCGGCGCGATCATGGCGGCGCCCTACGGCTCCGAAAAGCGGCCGCGTGACCTGTCTGCCGGGCCCTTCACCGCCGCGCAGGCGACGCCCCGCGACGAGCGGCCGAGCTGGGAGGAACTGGAGCGGACGCCCGCGCCCAGAGGCGGCATCCAGCAGATCGTCCAGCATCCGCCGCTGTACTACTGGGTCAACGCGGTGATCCTCAAGGCGATCCCAGGTGGCGGCGACGACCTGCGCTGGGACGAGATCATCGGCATCCTGCGCCTGGTCAGCGTCGTGATGGTGGCCCCGCTGCCGCTGCTGGCCTGGGCCGGGGCGCACCGCCTGTCCGACGGCAGCCGGGTGGCGGGGACCTGCGCGGCGCTGGTCCCGCTGACCATCCCGGAGCTGGCCCACATCGGCTCCAGCGTCAACAACGACAACCTGCTGGTCCTGACCGCCGGGCTGGCGACCGTGGGCATCGTCTACGTGCTACGCGGAGATACCTCGCTGCGCACGGCGGCCTGGACGGGTGGCTTCGTCGGCCTCGCCCTGATGACGAAATCGCTGGGAATCGTGCTGGTCCCGATGGCCGCGCTGGCCTACGTGCTGGCCTGGTCCCGGGCTCGGCGGGACGCTCGTGCGCTGCGAGCGCGTGCGCCCGCGGTGGACCCGTCCCGGGCCACGCCCCCACCCGGGGCGAACACCGGCGGCGGCATGGCGAGTACCGCGAGTACCGCGAGTACCGCGAGTACGGACAGCATGGACGGCACGGACGGCGACGGTCGGGCCGACATCCGGCCGTTCCGGCTGGCCGACGCGGGACCCGCCGGGCCCTCGGCCGCCGCGCAGCGGCCGCCCTGGCGGCAGATCCTGCTCGGCGGAGCGATCATGGTCGCCCTGGGCGGCTGGTGGTGGATCGTCAACGTCGTGCGCTGGGGGGCGTTCCAACCCGAGACGCCCGGCTTCCCGCTGGGCCAGTACCTCGGCGACGACTGGGGCGCCTACTGGGAGCTCCTGATCAACGGAACGATCCTGCGCTGGTGGGGATCGTTCGGCTGGTTCGAGGTCAACCTCACGACCATCCCGGTCCGCACCGGCACCGCCCTGGTCATCTTCTTCTTCGCGCTCGCGCTGATCCGGGGCCGCAACTGGCGTATCCGGGTCGACCTGCTGCTCCTGCTGTGGGTCACCTGGGGCCTGTTCGGGCTGATGACGGTGCAGTCCGCCAAGAACTTCGACAAGCAGTTCCACGTCAGCGGAATTTCCGGCCGCTATCTCTATGCCGGCCTGGTGTCGTTGGCGATCGGGATCGGTCTGGGGGCGGCGGCCACTGGCCGGTACCTGTCGCGGGTCATGCCGCTGCTGTTCCTCGCGGGCGCGGTCACCCTGCAGGTCTGGTCGATCACCATGGTGTTCCCGCACTTCTGGCGACCGAAGGGCGGCGACCTCGGCGACGCATGGGATGACATGGCGGCCTGGTCACCGTGGTCGGAGGGGACGTTGGTCTTCATCGCCGTCGCGGTGTGCACGCTCGCGGTGGCGACCCTCGCCGGCTGCCTGTGGGTGCTTGTCATCGGCGAGCGCGACACCCGCCCGTCCCGGTCCGGCCGCGGGGTCGTCCTGACGGACCCCCGGACCCAGGGGCTGCGGGAGGCCGCCCGCAACCGCGCAGCCCGGTTGCACCGGGACACCCTGGCGAGTGGACAGCCCCGCCCGGGCGGGCCCGAGGGCGCGCAGCCGCCTTCCCCACCGGCACACAGCGGCCCACCGGTGTCGAGTACTGCGTCCACCGAGGCCGCCGCGGTCGACCGAGCCGACAAAGCCGAGGCCGCCGCGGCCGAAAGAGCCGACAAAGCCGCCGCAGCCGGCAGAGCCGCCGTAGTCGACGGGGCCGACAAGGCCGCCGCCGCCGATGGGGCCGATAGGGCCGCCGCAGTCGATAGGCCCGACGAGGCCGCCGCAGTCGACAAGGCCGACTGGGCCGACGAGGCCGACGGCGCTCGCCACCCGCAACCGCGCTGACCACCGGATCCGGGACCATCGCCGGCACAGGGTCTGATATCTACTGCGCAGCGTGCACGCTCACGCGCACAGCGGGACACTGGTACGGAGCCCGGACCGACCGAGACGGCACCGGCCGGGCCCAACGGACCATGAGATGATGATCGTGCACACGAGGTCCGCGGTGTCGACCGTCTCTGTTCGGGGGGAATCTTGCGCCGCAAGCGGGAGACGGGCAGAGCGCCGGGGGCGACCCCGCAGCCCGTGCCGCCGCCCGATCAGGGCCCGGCCGCCGCGCCGGAGCCCGCCGCGGTGCTGTCCCCGCTCAGATCTCACTCAACGCCCCAAAATTCGCCACTGCCCGAAGACCCGTCAGTGCCCGCAGACCAGTCAGTGCCCGCAGATCGGCCGTTGCGCCAGGATCCGCCGCTGGCCCAGGATCCGCCGCCGCGCCAGGAGCAGTCGCTGCCCCAGGACCGGCCGCTGCCCCAGGACCTGGTGCCGCACGCTGCCCTGGCGGCGGCGACCGGGCTGGCGAGCGCCGCCGGTGCGCACTCCGGTGG
>NZ_JAMQQF010000267.1 GCF_023716945.1 Frankia sp. AiPs1
GCGCGGGCGCGGGCGCGGGTGCGGGTGCGGGCGGGGCGGGTGCGGGCGGGGGAGACCTGGTCGGGGGATACCTGACCGGGGGGCTTGACAGCGCCGGCGCGCCCGGTGCCGTGGCCGGGCCGGTGGTCGGGTTCCTCGGTGTCGGTGCGCTGGTCACGGGGCCGGTGGGGCTGGCCTGCGGGGCCGAGCGAATCGGCCCGCCCGAACTCGCGGACGGCGCCGCGCAGGCCGTCGCGGACCACGCCGGCCGGCAGGGCGGTCGAGCCGTCGTCTACCCGGGTGTCGGCCGGCTGCGCGGCACCGTGCTGGTGGAGACCGTGCTCGGGCAGACCGCCGTGGGCCGTGTCGTCGCGCCCACCGGGCAGGCGGAGCCCCGCCGGTCGGACCTCCTGCGCACCCGCAACCACGTGCGGCCCGTCTGGCGCGACGGCGTACTCACCCTGGTCGCCGCCGCCGAGCGTGGCCGGGTCTTCACCCCCTACGAGGTGCCGCACCCGTCCCCGCTGGGCGGCCGCTGACGTTGCCGCGGGCGCGGGTGCCGCGGGCGCCGCTGATACGCCGATCATCCCGCGGCCGGGCCCCGTCCTCGGTGGGCGACTTCCGGCGCGGAAGAACCACCGGTACGGCGGTTGTCATGACCTGTTCGGGGCGGCCGACGGTGTTCTTTCGGTCGATTGTGAAGGTGCCCTGGCCGCGGTTTTCGTGATTGTCCGAAGAATGTCCGGCGTGGCCGCCCGGCAACGGCGCAGCAACCGCCCGAATCGGGGGTTCGGGCACTTGCCGGGGCGAGCACTTGCAGAAGGTTGTGGACCGTGCGAGCGGGGCGGAACGGTCGACAACCTCCTGCAATCCTGCCGGTGATCCGGGCAGCCACTCGGCGGGCGTCGGTGCGTCGGGGTCGGGTGGGTCGGGTGCGGCGATCGGCTCGCCGCGGCGGGATCGGTCAGTAGGTGCAGGTGGGGGCCTCGGGCGGGGCGGACGGTGCGGGCGGTGCGGTCTGGGCGGCGGTCTGGGTGGCGCCGGTCGTCGCATCGCCGGCCGCCGCAGCGGCACCCGTCCCGCTCGCAGCGGAGGTCGGCGTGACAACCTCGGTGAACCCGGAGCCGAGGACGAGCTGGACGCCGGTGACACTGGAGTCGGCCAGCACGCTTGATCCCGGCACGGCCGCGGCGACCGTGCGGGCCTCGGCATCCTGGCCCGGTCCGTAGGTGACCCGGGACGTCACGTGGGTGAGCGCCGAGGCGTTGCCGGCGTTGCGCGCGTGGAATCCCTTGCGGGTCAGCGCGCTGGTGACCTGGGAGGCGAGCCCGGAGCGCGAGGAGCCGTTGTAGACGGTGACGCGCACCTGCGCCGGGGCCGCGGTGACGCCCGGGGCGAGGGAGGGGCCCGCCCCCGCGCCCGCGTCGCCCGACGAGGTGGCGCCCTCGACGTGGCCGCCGAGCGGGCTGACGAGCCGCAGCAGGTCGTCGGGTTGGTAGAACTGCACCGAGGCGCGGGTGCCGTGCAGGCGGATGTCGCCCATGTCGTCGACGGCGCCCTCAGTGCGGGTCGGGGCGTGGGTGGGCACGGTCTGCATCCGGATCCCACCGTTGGTCAGGCCCTTGATGCGGGTCGCGAGGCCGCGCAGGTCGGCGATGGTCGTGTGTTCGTCGAGGGTGAGCGCGCCCGCCGCGGTCGACACCAGCCGCTCGGCCTTGATCGGGTTCGTGAGCGTGTCGCCACCCATGATCTTGTGGAACATGGCGCCGATGAACTGCTGCTGGCGGCTGATCCGGTCGGTGTCGCCGGCGGGCAGCCCGTGGCGCTGGCGGACAAAGGCCAGCGCCTGGTCCCCGTTGACCTGGATGGTCCCCGGGCCGCCACGGAAACCGCTCATCGGGTCGTTGATGTTCGTGCTGACCCGCCACCGGCCGTTGTCGTCCTGGAAGCGCTGGGGCGGCGCGTTCGACGGCTTGATGCACACCTCGACGCCCCCGATGGCGTCGGTGATCTGCTTGAAACCCTGCAGGTCCATCGAGATGTAGTGGTCCACCTGCATGCCCGTGAGGCCTTCGATGGTCTTGACGAGCAGCGACGGGCCGCCCGAGGAGATGGCCGCGTTGAACTTGTCCTTCGTCGACGCGTGGTGCTTGCCGTTCGCGTCGGTGTATTCGGGGATCGTCACGTACATGTCCCGAGGGAACGAGATCATCGTCGTGGTCCCGTCCTTGGCCAGGTGAGCGAGGATCGTCGTGTCGGAGCGCTGCCCCTCGACGTCGCCGTACTCACCGCCGGTGCCGGCCCGGCTGTCGGTGCCGACCAGCAGGTAGTTCGCCACCCCCACTCCGCTGGAGCCGCCGTCGGAGAGGCCGAGATCGATGCGGTTGACCTTGCCGTTGATGAACGAGTAGGCGGCCCAGCCGCCGACCGTGACCAGCAGCACGCAGCAGGACACGAGGGAGAGGAAGGCCAGCAGCCCGCGCCGGCGCCGCGGGGGAGGGCCGCCCGGCCCCGGGCCATGCCCCGACCGACCGGGTCCCGAACCCCGCGGATCGAGCCGGGGTGGCAGGACTCGCATGCGGTCCATGGCGTCGTGCTGCAGGTGCGGTGCGGTCACTTCCCGCCTTTCCTCGAGGGGCCCTGCGGGCAGGGTCCGACGTAGTGCGGAAAGTAACACGTATGGGTTATTGGCTTACCTTGAGGGGTGTCGAGGAGATTCCCCGTATACGTGGCGCGATGGGGGCGGGCCTGTCACGATTCGTCCGCCGATCACCGTCGCGCATCGGGTTCCGGTCCGCCCGTCGCCCGTCGCCCGTCGCCCGTCGAACTCCTGGCGGAAGGACCCGAGTAGGCGGTCCAGGCCCCAGCGGAACTGCTCGCGGAGAGTCGCCACCATGCTGCCTGCATTGATCAGGCTTGCCGCGTCCGCCGCCAGCAGGTGTCCCACACGAAGACGAAGACCGTGTACGTCACGCTGGTCGCCTCCGGCGGTGCTGGCGGCGGTGCTGGCGACGGTCGCGAGCTGGTGGTCGGGAACTCAGCTCGCGGCCGCGCCGTCGTCGTCGACGTGGTCGCGCCAGGAGCGTTCGGGTTTCCAGCCGAACAGGGCGCGGGCCCTGGCGGTGGAGATGCCGCCGGCGTCGGGGCGGTCCAGGTGCCCTAGCGGTGGGGCGTCCGGGCCGAACACCTCGGCGGTGAGGTCGGCGAGCGGGCGGCCGGCGATGTTGTCGGGTTGGGCGGCGTAGACGACCTCGTGGCCGGGGGTGTCGGTGGTCGCGGCCAGGGCGATCAGGTCGGCGAGGTCGTCGGCGTCGACGTAGGACCACTGGTTGAACGCGCCCCGGCGCGGATCGGCGGCCACGCCGGCGTGGACGGCCCGGTAGGCGTCGGGGGTGAGTACGAGGCTGGGGCGCACGGAGACGGCGGTGGTGTCGCTGCGGCGGACGAGGGCGTCGCAGATGCTCTCGCCGAGGGCCTTGGACAGGCCGTAGGCGTCCTGGGGGCGCAGTGGGTGGTCCTCGTCGACGGGTAGGTAGTCGGGCAGGAACGGTCGTTCGGCGGTGACGAAGCCGGGGGCGGTCTCGCTGGAGGTGTAGATCAGGCGGGGCACGCGGGTGCGGGCGACTGCCTCGGCGATGTGGTAGGTCGACTGGGTGTTGGTGGCGAAGATGACGTGGCCGGGGTCGTGGGAGGGTTCGGGGATGCCGGCGGTGTGGATGACGACGTCGGGGCGGGTGCGTAGGACGACGGCGATGGCCTGCCCGTAGTCGGTGAGGTCGGCGCGCAGGTAGGGGTCGAACGGCGGGCCGTAGTGGGCGGCGGCGATGTCGGTGCCGGTGACCTGGTGGCCGTCGGCGCCCAGGCGCGCGACGACGCGGGAACCGATCTTCCCGCGGGATCCGGTGACGAGGACTCGCACGGTCGCTCCTGTCATCTGCTGGTCGATGGTCTGCCCGGGCGTGAGCCACCCGGACCTCCCCGCCCGGGATCGCCACCCGGATGATCTCCCGGTCGAGGACGGCCTTACCGACGCTGTGCTCGCGCACGCCGATCGTCGTCGTGTGGGTGAACAACACCCGACGCAGCTCCTCCTCCATGCCACAGGACCGGGCCGTCTCCCGGACCGGTCAGCAGCCCGCGCACCGCCTCGGCGCACTGCGCCGGGGTCTTGCCCGGCGTGTAGACCGCCTCGGCGAGCCCGGTACGCGCCGCCCGGCGGCGGTCGAGCCGCAGGCCGGCGAGGTCGGCGAGCGGCTCGACGGTGGTCATGTCGCCGCCCCGGCCCCGGCCCCGGCCGAGGGTGCGGGCGGGGCCGGCGGTGCGGCGAGGAAGACCGATCGGGCGTGGGAGAGCTCCCGGAAGCCGTGCACGCCGTGGTAGCGGCCCATCCCGCTGCTGCCGACCCCGCCGAAGGGGAGTTGGCTGTCGACGAAGTGCAGCGCCCAGCCGTTGACGGTGACCCCGCCGGACGACGTGCCGCCCAGCACCGCGTCGACCAGGCTCCGGTCCTCGCTGTAGACGTACATCGCCAGCGGCTTGCCGCCGCCGCGGACGTGCTCGACGACCTGCGCCGGGTCGGTGAAGGTCAGCACGGGCAGGATCGGTCCGAAGATCTCATCGTCCATGATCTTCATCTCGGGGGTCACGTCCAGCAGGACCGCGGGCGGCAGCACGGTCCCGGCAGGATCCGGCGTCCCGCCGCCGACCAGCGTCGCGCCGCGGGCGACCGCGTCGTCGAGGTAGCCGGTCAACCGGTCCAGGTTGCGCCGGTCGACGATCCGCCCGAGGGCCTCGGGCACGAGGCTCCCCTCGCGGTAGAGGTTCTCGTCAACCCACCGCTGGTAGTGGTGGAGGAACTCGTCGCGGACCTCCGGCCGGACCCACAGGTGGTCCGGCGACAGGCAGATCTGCCCGGCGTTGCTGTGCTTGGCCCGGGCGATCTGGGTCGCGGCCGTCGCGACATCGGTGGTCCCGTCGACGATCGCCGGGCACTTCCCGCCGAGTTCGAGGGTGACCGAGGCGAGATGGCGGGCCGCGCCGGCCATCACCACCCGCCCGACTGCGGGGCTGCCGGTGAAGAAGACGTGGTCGACGGGCAGTTCCAGCAGCGCGTTCGCCAACGCGACCCCGCCGGTGAACACGGCGACGTGCTCCGGCTCGAAGACCTCCCGGATGATCCGCGCACTGATGGCGGAGGTGGCCGGGGCGAGCTCGTTCGGCTTGACGATGGCGGTGTTCCCGGCCGCGATGATCGGTACCAACGGCTGGAACAGCAGACCGAACGGGAAGTTCCACGGCGCGAACAGCAGGCAGACCCCGCGGGCCTCGTACTGCACGAACTCCGCGGCGCCGGCGCCGAGGTACGGCGGCGGGGTCAGCGGGGCCGGCGCCGCCCACTCGGCGAGGTGGGCGACGGCGTCGTCGATGTCGCCGAGCACCGCCGCCACCTCGGACGGGACCCGCGGGCGCGGGGGGCGCAGCAGATCGGCGTGCAGCGCGGCCCGGATCTCGTCGAGATGATCGGTGATCGCGGTCCGCAGCCGGGTGAGATGCCCGACGCGTTCGGCGACGGTCGACGTCTTCGTCACCCAGCGATGCCGGCGCTGCGCGTCGAAGACCTTCTCGATGTCGGCGGTGTCGGCGGTGCCGAGCGTCTTGTCGGTCTCAGTGGTCATGGCTCTCCTCACCAGGCTCGGCCGCCCCGGTCGGTCGGTCGGTCGTCGGGGGCGGTCTGCTCCGGAACCGCCCGGTGGCGCTCCTGGTCGGCCCTGAATCCGTCGAGCAGCATGGTGGTGGCCGACATCGACATCTGCGCGGCGCGGTCGAGCGAGATTCCGGAGAATTCGTCGAGCGACATCTTGGCGTGCCCGAGGACGGTGGCGATGATGCCGAGGGCGGGAATACTGCACTGCGCGGCCGGCGCCGCGGTGATGGCCGAAACTATGTGCAGGAACTGTTCGTAGGCCTGCCTGTTCCACTCCTTGATGAGGTCGGAGTGGCGCTGGATGCCGCTGTCGAAGATGAGGATGAACGAACCCGGATCGTCGCGGGCGAAGGCGAAGGTGTCCGCCATGAGCTCGCGCAGGGCCTGCTCGGGCCGGTTCAGGTCGACGTCGTGCTCGGCGCGCCGGACCTGCCACCGTTCGTAACAGGCCCGGGCCGTCGCGAGCAACAGATCGTCCAGGCTCGGGTAGTGCCGGTACGGCGCGGCCGCCGACACCCCGGCGCGCCGGGCGCATTCGGCCATCGTCGCGGCGCCGATTCCCCGTTCGGCCACCACCTCGATCACGACGCGTTGCAGGGCCTGGGCCAGGTCGCCGTGGTGATAGGTGCGGCCCGACCGTCCGGGAGCCGCGGAGCGGCGGGCGGTGCTCGGGGAATGGTCGGGCACGCGTCCATCCTGCCCGCCCTGACCCACGATGTAAATGGTCGTTACATCGCCTGGCGTCGCGGAAGGTGGCCGGTGAAGTTGGTGAAACAGGAAATCAAGATCATCGACGAGAACGGTACGGGCTGCTACCGGTGTGAGCGGGTGGCCTGCCTGGGCAGCTCCACGAAGGTCAGGGAGGGCCGAGGTGGTGGACCTCGGTCGGGCCATCCTCGACGCCCCGCTGTGGGACCTGCACGTCGAGATCGTCGACCAGCCCCACCACGGCCGGTCGGGACACCGTCTGGCTGTCCACTTCGCTCACGCTCGTCGCCGGGGAGACAGCAGCCCGTTGGCGTCCTTCACCGCGCTCGTCGACACCGCCAACGGCATCGCCGTCCGTCAGCCGCCGACCGCGTGCATACTCGTGGTAGTGATTCGTGACCGAAGGTCAGCGAACCGTCGTGGGGTCGAGCGGCGGCCGCTGCCCGCGTCCGAGGCGAGCTGGGGGCGGTCGCTCATCCCCCTGGTCGTCCTGCTCGCCGTGGTCGTCATGGACCTCACCGGCGACCGGCGCTACGTGATCATCACGAGCCTGGTGATCAGCCCGCTGCTCGCCGCGGCCCTGACCGGGCCACGGGTGACCGCCGCCTACGCCGGCGCGGCGCTGCTGTTCGGCGCGCTGCAGGCCATCCCGCTGGGCTACTACACCGGGGTCGGCCATGACAGCCTCGTCGCCCAGTTGATCAGACTTGCGGTGATCGCGAGTGGTGGCGCCATCGCGGTCGCCGCCAGCCGGGACCGGCGGCGGCGTGAGGAGCGGCTGCGCGACGTCACCCGGGTCGCCGACGTGGCGCAACGGGCCATCCTCGGCGTCGTCCCCGCCCGACTGGGCGATCTGCGCCTGGCTGTGAACTACGACAGCGCCGCCGCGCAGGCCCGGGTCGGCGGCGATCTCTACGAGGCGCTGCAGACCCGTTGGGGGGTGCGGATCCTCGTCGGCGACGCGCGGGGCAAGGGGCTCGACGCCGTCCGGCTCGCCAGCCGGGTGATGGCCACCTTCCGCGTCCTCGCCCGCCACCTGGCCGATCCGGAGGAGGTCGTGGCCGCCCTCGACGCCGAGGTGGTCCGCTCGGGCGGCCCGGAGGACTTCGTCACCGCCGTGTTCGCGCAGATCGACGGCGCCCGCCTGGAGATGGTCAACGCGGGCCATCCCGACCCGGTGCTGCTGCGCCGGGGCGCGCCGCACCTGCTCAACGCGACCGGTCGGCGCACCCCGCTCGGCCTCGGCGCCACCGGCACCACCGTCGTACGCAGCCACCTCGCCGCGGGTGACCGGATCCTGTTCTACACCGACGGCCTGGCCGAGGCCCGTCATCCGCAGACCCGCGAGTTCTTCCCGGTGCTCCCCGCGGCCGAGGCCGCCTTCGCGCCGGCCCGGCGGCTCGACGCGGGACTGGCCGACCTCGTCGCGGCCCTGCGGCGCTGGACCGACGCGACGCTCGGCGACGACGTCGCCCTGCTGGCCGCCGAGTTCGCCC
>NZ_JAMQQF010000268.1 GCF_023716945.1 Frankia sp. AiPs1
GTCATCGGGCCCACCCTCGTCGGCGTCGGGCGGGGCACCTCGCCGGTGCGGTTGAGCAGCTCCTCCACCTGGCCTATCGCCGGCCCGATGGCGGGGCCACCGCGGGCCGGCGGCTGCGCGACGAGCCGCAGCAGCAGCTCCCGGGCGCTCGGCCGGTCGTCGGGATGCTTCGCCAGGGCGGCGCTGACCAGCCCGACCAGTGGCTCGCGCAGTCCGCGCAGATCCGGGGCGGAGCCCACGATGCGCATGCCGAGGTCGATATCCGAGCCGTCGCCGAAGGGGTGCCGGCCGGTGCCGGCGTAGGCGATGAGGATGCCCCACGCGAACACGTCCGCCTCGGAGCCGATCGGCTGGCCGTGCACCTGCTCGGGCGCCATCCAGCCGGCCGAGCCGAACCCCCATGCCGTCGGCCTGGCCTTCGCGCCCTCCAACGCCTGGGCGATGCCAAAGTCGATCACCCGGGGGCCGGACAGCGAGAGCATGACGTTGCTCGGTTTGAGGTCACGGTGCACGAGCCCCGCGCTGTGGATGGCGGTCAGCGCGGTAGCCACCCCGACGGCCAGACCGGTCAGGGTCGAGGAGGCCAGCGGGCCGGACTCGACCTGCTCGTCCAGCCGGACGCCGTCGATGAACTCGGTGACCAGGTAGGGTGCCGGCGCGTTCGGATCGGCGTCGAGCACCTCGGCGGTGCAGAAGGGGGCGACCCGCCGGGCGGCCTCCACCTCGGCCCGGAACCGGCGGCGGAACTCCTCGTCGGCCGCGAGGTCGGGCCGGATCACCTTGACGGCGACCCGCCGCCCGGTGGCGTTGCGGGACAGGTAGACCGTGCCCATCCCGCCGACGCCCAGGCGGCTGATGAGGGTGTAGGGACCGATGGACCGCGGCTCGTGGGGGTTGAGTGGGTCGCCGGGATCGGTGCGGCGGGAGTTCGGGCCCGCGGCGTCGTCGACCACGGTCAGCACCCTACGGATGTGATCACGACCGCTGCCCACTGCTTGTCACGCGAATGCCTCTCAGCTCCCGATCCCACAGCTCCCGATCCCACGCACGGCCCGGACCCGACCCCGCTACCAGCTCGCCCGGTCCGGCGGCACGCGGCCGGCCGGGGTTCGCCGGCGTTTCTGGGGTCGTGTTGTCTCGTTCGCAGTCTGCCGCACCGCGGGCCGCTTTCGGCACGCACGGGCTCCCGGCCGGACGTTCGGGTCGGTTGGCCGACAATGTGTTGCGATTGTGAGGGTTAGCGGGCTCCGGGCGTTCGCGGATAGTGGATGTGGCGATTGTGCCCGCGCCCGCGGCGGGATGAGGCATCGTGGGCGAATGGATACCGGCGGCCCGCCCGGCGTCGATGGACCGTGGCTGCTGTGCCCCTGGTGCGCGGGGCCGGTCCCGTTGACCCATCTCGTCGCGTCCGATGACGAACCCGGCGCCCAGGTGGCGGTGTGTACCGGTTGCGGCCGCCGGGTGAGCTTCCTGCCGCCGACGGAGCCGTGAGGACCGACGCCGCGGCGCCTACGCCTCCAGCTCACTGGCGACGGCGTGCACGACCTTGGCGACCCGCTGCGCGATCCGGCGGTCCGGGTAGCGGCCGCGGCGCAGATCGCGCTGGACGTCGTCCAAAAGCTTGATCATGTCTTCGACCATACTGTGCAGCTCGTCGGGGCTGCGGCGGGCCGCCTGCGCGGCCGCCTTCGCCACCGACGGCGGCGCGGCCAGCAGCCGGACCGACAGCGCCTGGTCCCCGCGCCGCCCGGCCGCGACGCCGAACTCCACCCGATCGCCCGGCTTGAGTCGCTCCACCCCGGCCGGTAGGGCGGCCTTGTGGACGAAGACGTCGCCGCCGTCGTCACGGCTGAGAAAGCCGAAGCCCTTGTCAACGTCGAACCACTTGACTTTGCCGGTGGGCACGGGCGACCTCGTTCTGTGTAACGACAGGACAACGCAACGAAAGCTGAGGGAATCCCAGGCTATCCGTCGACCGCACCGCGCGCGGGGTCTTCGGTCGCGATCGGCTGTCGGTCGGACCTCAGCAGTGACGATCCCCTCCCCGGTGTTATCCGGGGCCCACCCCGGGCATGCCAGGTCCTGACCCTGGGCCGACCGTCCGGGCTGGACGGCCGGCCCCCGATGGCAGGAGGCGTTTCGATGGCGATTCCCGATCGCGAGGACTTCCGTACCCCGGAGGACTTCGAGGAGGCCGAGCGGAGCCGGGCGCGGGACGAGGCCGTGCTCGGCGCGGACGGCGGCCCGGACGATCCCGAGGCGAACCGTGCGGCCGAGGGCCTAGAGGTTTCCGACCAGGAGGCCGCGAACTACCGCGAGCACGTAGAGCGGGGTGCACACCAGCAGGGCGAGGGCGCGCCGGTCGTCTGAGCCGCGCCGGTCGTCCGAACCGCGCCGATCGTCCGAACCTCGCCGCGGGGTGCCCGCCCCGAAGCCGGGCACCCCGGCCCCGGCCGAGCCGCGGTCAGCGCCGGCGGGTGTCCTCGCCCAGCAGCCAGGGCGGGAACTCGCCGAGCCGGGCCAGGACGACGTCGGCACCGGCGGTCTGTAGATCCCCCGCGGAGCAGGGGCCGGTGGTCACGCCCACCGCGAGCGCCCCGCCCTCCCGCGCGCCGATCATGTCACCCAGGTGATCTCCGACGAAGACGTCCACCCGATGGGCGCGCAGAGCCACCCCTTTCGTCCCCGCGAACAGCGCACCCTCGACGACGTCGGCGGCGATGCCGATGCGGTCCAGGCTCGCCTGGGCCAGCGAGGTGCTCTTCGCGGTGACCACGACGACGCGACCGGCGAGCCGGCGCACCGCGTCCACCGCGGCGCGGGCATCCGGCATCGGCCTCGACACGGGAATGGCGTGCACGGCGTACAGCTCCCGGAAGCGGGCGGCGGCGGCGGGCACCTGCGCGGCGGGGAACCAGTGTGCGAGTTCACTCTCCAGCGGCGGTCCCAGCCGGGAGACGGCCAGGTCGGCGTCGACGGTCACGCCGGTTTCGCCGGTCAGGGCGGCGAAGGTGGCCCGGATACCGGCCCGGGCGTCCAACAGGGTCAGGTCGAGGTCGAATCCGACAACCGGGGCCGAGGCATTCCAGGACGGCACCAACCGAGCTTAGGCCGGACCGGCGCGGCCCTCAATCGCCCGACATTCAGCCTGCGATTGGCCCGCAACGGCCGCCGAGGGGGCCGCCGGGCCGGTAGTGTCCGCGGGTGTGACCAGGGTTGTGGTGGATGTGATGCTCAAGCCGGAGATCCTCGACCCGCAGGGCCAGGCGGTGCTGGGCGCGCTGCCTCGCCTCGGAGTGAGCGGGATCGTCGGCGTCCGCCAGGGCAAGCGTTTCGAGCTGGAGCTTGCGGACGGGGTGACGCTGGATGGCGCAGTGCTGGCGCGGGTGGAACACCTCGCGTCGACCCTGCTGGCCAACCCGGTCATCGAGGACTACGTGGTGCGGGTCGAGGACGCGGCGGCCGAGCCCAGCCCGAGCGCCGCGGGCTGAGCTCGGCCGGCCCCGACCGCCGCCGGGGCTAGAGGACTCGGGGCGCGGCGCCGCTCTCGCTCACCATCGGCCGGCCGTGGGCCTGCCAGGCGAGCATTCCGTCGGTCAGGTTGCGGACCTGCCAGCCGCCCTGGGCGAGGTAGCCCGTGACGGCGGCGGAGCGTCCGCCGGAGCGGCACACGACGACCACGTCCTGCTCGCGGGGCACCTCGTCGAGCCGGGTGACGAGCTCACCCATGGGGATGTGCAGGGCGGCGGCGATGTGACCGGCGGACCACTCGTCGGGCTCCCGGACATCCACGAGCAGCGGGGCACCGTCCGCAGACAGGTCGGCGGGCAGGTCGGCGACGCTGACAGCCGGGATCTGATCAGAACTCACCCTGCCATCCTGCCACCTACTTCAGCAGTCGGGACAACCGACGATCGGCGAGTGTCCGCCCGTCGGTCTGGCAGGTCGGGCAGTACTGCAGGGCCCGGTCGGCAAACGAGACCTCCCGCACGGTGTCGCCGCAGCGTGGACAGGGCAACCCGGCCCGTCCGTGCACCGACAGGTTGGCCTTCTTCTCGGCCTTGAGCTCGCCGGCGGCGAGCCCGGCGGCGCTGTCGCGGGCGGCGGTGAGCACACCGACGAGCGCGGCGTGCAGGCTCGCGGTCTGCGCCGCCGACAGTCCTGAGGCCGGCTTGAACGGCGACAGCCGCGCCGTCCACAGCGCCTCGTCGGAGTAGGCGTTGCCGACGCCCGCGATCCGAGCCTGCTCGGTGAGCACTCCCTTGAGCTGGGACCGCCCGGCGGCGGCGAGGATCTCCTCGAGCGCGGCCACGGTGAAGGCCGCCCCGAGCGGGTCGACGCCGAGCCGGGCGATGCCGGGCACCTCGGCGGGATCACGGACCACGTGGACGGCGAGACGCTTCTGGGTGCCGGCCTCGGTGAGATCGAAGCCGCTGCGGTCGGTGAAGGTGAGCCGCAACGCCAGCGGGCCCCGCCCGGGGCGGGCCGGCGCCGCTGGCTGGTTCGGCTTCCAGCGCAGCCAGCCGGCCCGAGCCAGGTGGGTGACAAGGTCGAGGCGCTCCCCGGTGGGAAGGGCGAAGACGAGGTCGAGGAACTTGCCGTGCCGCTCGACCGCGGCGAGCGCGGCCCCGTGCAGGGCGGACGGCGCGGGGTCGAACGTCTTCAGGGCACTCACGGCGACCGGCTCGACCCGGTCGACGACCCGGTCCAGCGCCGTCTCGCGCAGGAAGGCGGCGAGGGCATCGACCTCCGGCAGCTCCGGCATCACCGCAGTGTCTCACCCGCGGCGCCGAATCACCCGCGGCGCCGCAAGCGTGCCAGCGAGACCTCGGGTCAGCGCAACGGCTGGCTGAGCCTCGGCACGAGGTCCGCGTCGGCGGCACGGGCGAGCAGCGTCTCGATGGCGGCGAACCCCTCGTCACCGAGATCGAGGCTGAACTCGTTGACGTACAGCTTGATGTGCGCGTCGACGACGTCCGGCGCCATCTCCTGCGAATGGGCGAGGACGTAGTCGGCGCTTGCGGACGGGTCGGCGAACCCGGCGGCGACGCTGGCGCGCACCGCGGCGGACAGCGCGGCGCCGTCCAGCTCCCGACGGGCGAGGATCGCGCCGAGCGGGATCGGCAGCGAGGTCTGCTCCTCCCACCAGTCGCCGAGGTCGGCGAGCGCCGTCAGCCCGTACGACGGGTAGGTGAACCGCGACTCGTGGATGACCAGCCCGGCGTCGTACCGGCCCTCCTGCACCGCCGGCATGATCTTCTCGAACGGCACCACGTCGATGTTCGCCACGCCACGATCGGCGGCCCACAGTCGGAACAGCAGGTAGGCGGTCGTGCGGGTGCCGGGAATGGCGACCCGAGCGCCGCGCAGGTCGGTGCGGCCGGCAGTGAGCACCAGCGGGCCGCAGCCGCGGCCCAGCGCCCCGCCGGAGGTCAGCAACTGGTAGTCGGCCAGCAGCCAGGGCAGGGCACCGTAGGACACCTTGACCAGATCGTCGCGTCGCTCGGCCGCGCGGGAGTTCAGCACGTCGATGTCGGCGAACGTCACCGTCACCGCGGGAGCGTCCGGCACCAGCCCATGGGCCAGGGCGTGGAAGGCGAACGTGTCGTTGGGACACGGGGAGATGGCCAGGGAAAGCGACCGGGTGTCCCCCGCCGGGCCCGTCGGACGCTCGCTCATCCGGTGTCCTCCCACTCGTCGGTGTGTGTCCCGCCGCCGGTCAGCGCGTGCCGTTACTGCCGTGCTGGGCGCCGGAGCCCGCCGAGGCCGTCCCGCTACCGGCGGCGGGCAGCGCCTCGGTGGCGACCAGGCCTTCGGTGGCAACCAGGCCCTCAGGGTGCGCGACCAGCGCCGCCGCGGCTGTGCGCAGGCTCGCCAACGCGGCCGGCAGGTTCCAGCCGGCGCGGTCCCGGCGGCCGACCGGGTTGCTCACGGCACGGATCTCCGCGGCGGGGACGCCGAAGGATCGCGCGGCCAGGGCGATGGCATAGCCCTCCATCGCCTCGGCCACCGGGTCCAGCCGCTCGGTGAGAGCGCTGGCCCGGCGCTCCGTGCCCGTCACGGTCGACACACTGACCACGGTACCCGTGACGATCCGCCGGCCGGTGGCGTCGAGCACGGTGTGCAGGCGCGACACCAGCTCCGGCTCGGGGCGCACGGTGGACGAGCCCAGTCCCAGGTCGTCCAGGGTGAGGAAGGCCCCGCCGCTGACCGGGCCGCGTCCGTCGGGGCCTCGGCGGGTCGGCGCGCCGGCCGCGTGGAAGCCGAGGTTGCGGTCCATCTCGCTGATCCGGCCGGCCGGCGCCGACGGGGGCTCCTCGTCGAGGCCGGACTCGGCGCCAAGGTCCGCGGCGACCATCCGTTCGGCGACGACGATGTCGCCGACCTCCGCCCAGCCGCGGAACCCGCCCGCGACGCCCATGGTCACCACGAGATCGAACGGCTGCCCGGCGGCGCTCGCGACGGCCGGGGCCGTCGCGGTGCCGGCGGCGGCGGCCGGACCGCCGGTGCCCGCGGCGAGGACCGTGACGGGGCCACGCCGGCGGCCGACGTAGGGGCCCAACGTCGACGTGGTGAGCAGCTGGCGGTCCCAGTCCGGTGACACCAGGTTGCCCGGGCCGGCCGGCAACCTCGTCCGGCCACGCGACCAGCTACCCATCAGCCCTGCGCACACCGCGTCTGCCTCGGCTGTCACCGCGGTGACGATCAGGGTGCGGCTCACGACCAGGTCCGGATCATTATCTGGAATGTCCTCGTCTGCCGTCATGCGCTGTCGGTCGATCTACTCGAATGCCACCGGGCCGGACGGCGATGTAACGGCACGGGATTTTCGATGTGGTGCAAATCGGACTTGTTGCCGGACCTTAGCACCACGGTCGACGCTGCGTGGTCCTGATGGCAACCAAGGGCACGCTGCGCGCATGCCGGGGGGCCGGGCGGTGGCAACGGGGGTACCCGGACGGTACGTCCCCGGTCCGGCCCGGGCGGTCGCCGGTCGGTCCGCCGCCGCGGGCCGGTGGGCGACGCGGCGTGATGCGGGTCAGGGCTTGACCGAGAGGAAGTAGCCGCGATCGGCCACCGAGGTCGGGACGTCGATGTTGAGACTGCCCCCGGGCCTGGCATCCAGGTGCGGCGGGGAACCCGTCCGCTGGATGAGGGCACC
This sequence comes from Frankia sp. AiPs1, assembly GCF_023716945.1. Lineage (GTDB taxonomy): Bacteria > Actinomycetota > Actinomycetes > Frankiales > Frankiaceae > Frankia. The sequence goes on from NZ_JAMQQF010000268.1 coordinate 7,163, forward strand.
GTCCCGCAGGTACTGGGCCGCGTTCGTCGTCACGAAGTCGCCGCCCGACTCCATCGTCACCAGCGGGGTCGGACGGTTGCAGCCGGTGATCCCGAGACCGACCGCGACCGCAGCGGCGACGGCGGTGGTCGCGGCGAGCCGTGGGAACGGCCTGCGCCGGGACCGCGTTGACGTGCGCACGCTCGGAGGTTATCGCCGCCGCAGTCGCGGCGCCCCGGGTCGCGGCGTCCGCGAGTGGCGCGGGCCCGGCCTCGTGATCGACGTCACGTCCCGCCGGGTCAGGCGCGCCGCCGGCGACCCAGGCCACGGCGCTGGCGCGGCGCATCCGGGCGGGTGGGGTCCGCCAGTGTGGGCGGGATGGGCGCCGGCGCCTCCCGCCAGGGGTCGGTGGGCGGCACCGGTGCGGACACCACCGCCTGGCCCGGGTATGCCGCCGGATCCGGGTATGCGGCCGGGCCCGGGTATGCCGTCGGATTCGGGTATGCCGTCGGATTCGGGTATGCCGCCTGGCCCGGGTATGCGGCCGGGTCCGGGTAAGCCGCCGGATTCGGGTAGGCCCCCTGGCCCGGGTATGCGGCCGGGTCCGGAAGCGGGGCCTGCGGCTGGGCGCCTTCGGCGTAAGCCGCGGAGCCGGCCGGGTACGCCGGCTCGGCCAGCCCCGGCTGGGGCTGGCCGGCGGGGACTGGGATGGCGCCGGCGGGTTCGGCCGTTGGGACCGCGC
>NZ_JAMQQF010000269.1 GCF_023716945.1 Frankia sp. AiPs1
GGGCTGGCCGGCGGCCGCGGGGTCCGGTGGGGCGGCCTGGGACGCTGCGAGCGCCTTCGGCTCGCCGGGGAGCGCCGACGGGAACGGGTCCGCCGAGGATGCTCTCGGCCCGGTCGTCGGTGCTGGTGCTGGTGCTGGTGCGGCGGCCGGTCGGGTCGCGGGTCGCGTGGGTGCCGCCGGGCTCGGTCGGCGCCCCCCTGGCCGGCACCGGCAGGGTGAGGTCGCCGACGCCGAGCCATACCCGGCGAGTTCCGCCCAGCGGGAGCCGGCGGCCAGCACCGCCGGGGTGCCCTTCCGTCGGGGCGCCGACGAGGACATCATCGACGCCGAGATCGTCGAGGAGTAGGCCAGCACGCCTGTCGGTCCAGCGCAGTTCCCCGGCAGGGGGCCGATGCCACGCTGCTGCTGCGCCCCGACAGGGACCGGCCGGGCGGCCATCTCCGCCCGGCCACCCGGGCCGCGATCCGCCCAGGCGGGCCTCGGCGCCAGCTTCCTGTACCGCGCGGCCCGCTGATCTGGTCCCGGCGCCAGCATCCGTCCGCCCAGGCCAATGCCAGGCCCGAGCACGAGGCGGGGCACGGCCGACCGGGGGACCGACGGCTCACTCTCACCGCCTGCCCGGGCCGGCCACGTCGACGGCGGTCGGCCGGACCTGTCGAACCGCGTGGCCGGTCGGCGGGTCGAATCAGCTCGTGAGAGAAATCACTGCCCGCGGCGCCGCAGGTAGCGCTCGAACTCGCGGGCGATCGCGTCGCCACTGGCTTCCGGCAGCGCGGTCTCCGGCTCCCGGGACTCCAGCGAGCGGACGTACTCGGCGACCTCGGTGTCCCCGGCGGCGAGCTCGTCGACCTGACGCTCCCACGCCTTGGCCCGCTCCGGCAGGTCCCCGAGCGGGATCTCGATGTCGAGCAGATCCTCCACCCGCCGCAGCAGGGCGAGCGTCGCCTTCGGGCACGGCGGGTTCGCGACGTAGTGTGGCACCGCCGCCCAGAACGACACCGACGCCAACTCCGCCCGCGCGCAGGCGTCGCCGAAGACGCCGACGATGCCGGTCGGACCCTCGTAGCGCGACGGCTCCAGGCCGAGCCTCGCCGCCGTCGCCGCATCCCCGGCCGTCCCGCTGATGGGCACCGGACGGGTGTGGGGGGAGTCCGCGAGCAGCGCTCCGAGCGAGATCACCATGTCACTGCCGAGGGCATGTACCGCCTCGATCAGCTCGTCGGTGAAGCCGCGCCAGCGCATGTTCGGCTCCAGCCCGCGGATGAGCACCAGGTCCGTCTCCGACTTCGGCGGCCGCGCCACCGACAGCCGGGTCGTCGGCCAGGTGATCTTCCTCGACGCCCCGTCGGTTCCGCTCACCGTTGGCCGGTTGACCTGGAAGTCGTAGTAGTCATCCGGGTCGATCGCGCCGATCACCCGGGCCTTGAACGCCGTCTCGAGATGCTCCACGGCGGCGGAGGACGCGTCGGCGGCGTCATTCCAACCCTCAAAGGCGGCCACCACGACCGGCGACCGCAGTTGACCGACGCCGGAGAACTCGATCACCTACCACCTCCTGCCGCCCAGCGGCGGCCCACTGCCCCCGTGACAGTGCAACGGTACGTCCTCACGGAGACGACTCCTGCCCAGAGCCGACATCCGTTACGTCAGCCCTCCTTGCATCCGGTGGGGAACCTGCCCTCGCCCGCGGTGAACCTCCGCGGGACCAGTCTGCCGGTGTTCTCGTGGGAACGCCTTTCCTCGGTCTGTCAGTGGCGAACGACGCCGGGCGGATCGGACATCCGTTCCGGATCGACGCGGTCGCTGCACCGTACCGGCTCCTGACGAGTACCCGCTGTCGCGGGAAGTCCAACGGCTGCGGCGAGCACTGTCCACGTTGCGACACCCGCCCACTCCCGTCTCCCGGCCCGCCCGCCCGCTCTGGTCGACGCCGCGCCCCCACCCGCACCGGCGGCGTCGCCGTGGGCCCGCGGCGCCGTGGCATACCAGTTGCGGTGACTCCCCCACCGCCCGTCCTACCACCTCGCCGGATGTCCACGTTCACCCGGGCATCTCGGCCGGAGTTCACCCGGCCAACGCCGGCAGCGTCGCCGCCGACCGGGTCGTCGCCAGTCCACGTCCGGGCGGCCACATTCCCGGCCGCCGACGCCGGCCTGAGCGCAGCTGTTGGGCTGGGAGCGGCTGTGGGCTTGGGAGCGGCTGCGAGGCTGGGAGCCCCGGCGGACTTGGGAGCGGCTGTGGGGCTGGGAGCGGTTGCGGGCCTGCCGCATTCGGCGCCTGCGGTGGACTGCCTCGGGACGGCGCCCGCCCGTACCGGAGCCGACGGCGGCGGGGGCCGCGACGGGGTTGCCGACGCAATCCCGACGGTCCGCTGTCCGTCCTGTCGCGACTGTTCCGACCTGTCGCGAGGTGGGCCGGAGGCCTCTGGTGCCATGGTCACCATGTTGCCGGGCCAGGCCCCCTTCCGGCGTGTCATTTCCGTCGAAGGGCGGTGTAACGAGGTCCTCAGGTCCCGGCCGCCCGGACGGGCCGAACCGCTCCTCCCGAGCCCGCCGGGCCGCCCGCCGCCCGGTGCGCGGCCGCGATCCGGCAGCATACGGGCAGGACTGGTCTGTATCGGGCGCAGCGGCGCCCCCAGACCGGCAGGCCGATCCCGCCCGGGCGGGATCGGCCTGCGTGGAAGCCGGCGGGCGGCAGCCGGCGACCCTCGTCCGGGCAGGGCACGTCGACCCGCGCACCTGGAACCATCCGGTGCGCCCCGATTCGAGCTGGGAGCACAACGTGGGAAGCCTCGCGGCGGTCTTCTTCGACATGGACGGCCTGCTCGTCGACACGGAGCCGATCTGGACCGTCGCCGAGCACGAGGCGGCGGCGCGGCTCGGCGGCGAGTTCACGGCGGCGATGAAGCAGGCAATGATCGGCCACGGCATCGACACCGCGGTGCCGATCATGGTGTCGATGCTCGGTCGCCCGCCGTCCGACGTCCCGGCCACGGCGCGTTTCCTGCTGCGACGCTCCGCGGAGCTGTTCCGCGAACCGGGCGTGATCGTCGCGCAGCCCGGCGCCGTCGAGTTGCTCGCCGTCCTGCGAGAGCGGGGCATACCGGCGGCGCTGGTCTCCTCGTCCTTCCGGGACCTGATGGACCCCGTGCTCGACGTCATCGGTCGGGAGCTGTTCGCGACGACGGTGGCCGGCGACGAGGTGAGCCGCCGCAAGCCGGATCCCGAGCCCTACCTGACGGCCGCCCGCCTGCTTGGCGTCGACCCGCGGCGCTGCGCCGTCCTGGAGGACAGCCCCTCAGGCGCCCGCGCGGGCGTGGCCGCCGGCTGCGCGACCATCCTGGTCCCCTCCATGCCGGACCTCCTCGATCTCGCCGTCACCCCGTCCGCCCCCGCGCCGACCGCCGTCGCCCCGACCACCGCCGTGGCGTCTGTTCTGGCCCCGTCCGCCACTACACCGCCCGCTGCCTCGCCGGGCTCCGCTGCCTCGTCCTCCGCCGCCTCGTCCTCGGGTGCCCTGGTGCCGGCCGCCCCGCCTGCCCTGGCTCCCGCGCCGGATGCGGCCGCGGGCCTCGAACCCGTGCCCGCTGGCCTGGCCGCGATCATCGGCAGCCTGCACGAGGTCACCCTCGACCTGCTCGACGACCTGCTGAGCGGCCACCCGGCCGGAGCCTGAGACCCCCATCGGCGCTCGGGCCCAGTGGCAGGAGGTTGTTGACGCCTGCGGTGCCCCAGGGGGTCATCCAGCTCCTGCAATTGCGGGCGCAACAAAGCTGGCCGGGCGGGCCTCGCCGCGCCCGTGTGGAGGACTGCAGCGGCCGCGGTCTCGGACCGGGAGTGTTCGGACCGGGAGTGTCAGGTGGCGGAGATGGCGCGCAGGACGTCCATGCGGGCGGCGCGGCGGGCGGGGAAGACGGCGGCGAGGATGCCGAGCAGGACGCCGACGATGATGACGATGATGATGGTCGGGACCGGGTAGGCGAACGTGCTGATGCCCTGGGAGGCCAGGGCCTTCGTGAGGGCCCAGCCGAAGATGCTGCCGACGGCGACGCCCAGCACGGCGCCGAAGACGGAGATGATCGTCGACTCCATGACGACCATGGCCCGCATCTGCCCGCGGCTCATGCCGACGGCGCGCAGCAGCCCGATCTCCCGGGTCCGTTCGATCACGGACAGGGCGAGCGTGTTCACGATGCCGAACAGTGCGATGATCACCGCCAGGGCCAGCAGGACGTAGATGAAGCCCAGTAGCTGGTCGATCTGCTTCTCCTGCTGGGCGACGAACTCCGACTGGTCGCGCACCTCCACCGTGGCGTACGGCCTGACGATCTTGTCGATCTCGGCGCGCACGGCCGCGGGGTCGGCTCCGTCGGCTCGTTTGATCAGCACGAACAGGTCGAGGTCGGCGGTGGTGTGCCGGGCGAACTGGCCGGTCGAGATGATCCACGAGCCGGCCACCTGGCTCTTCTTGTACGTCCCGGCGACGGTGAGGTTCTGGGTGCCGTCGGGGAAGGTGACGGGAAGCTTCTGCCCGACGCTGAGGTGGCGGTCGGTGGCTACGTCGTTGTCGACGAGGATCGTGCCGTCGCCGAGGGCGTGGAGGTCCCCGGCGACCTTCTTGAGGGCCAGCACCTTGGGCAGGCCGACGGGATCCCCGGCGAGCACCTGGGCGTCGCGCCCGCCGACCTTCGCCAGGCCGCCGCGCAGCCCGGTCGCGACCTCGATGCCGGGCTTGCCGGCCAGCTCGCGTGCCACCTGCCCGCTGAAGCCCGCGCCGAAGCCCTGGGCGGTCAGGAAGAAGTCGGCGCCGAGACTGTCCTGCACGGTCGTCCGCACCGATTCCTTGATCGACTGGCCGAGGATCGAGAAGGCGCTGACCAGCGCGAGCCCGATCATGAGGGCGGAGGCGGTCGAGGAGGTGCGCCGCGGGTTGCGCATCGCGTTCTCCCGGCCGAGTCGGCCCGTGGTGCCGAACAACGAGACGAACGGCGCACCGAGCACCCGGATGATCGGCCCGGACAGCAGCGGCGACAGGGTGGCGATACCGAGGAAGATTCCCGCGGCGCCGGTTCCCACGGCGGTGGCTCCCGGCTTGCCCGCCGACGCGGTGCCGACGACGAGCAGCAGCACCCCGAGCGCCGTGAGGGCGGTTCCGACGACGGCCCGGGTGCGCAGTGAGCGCGTCGGCAGCACATAGGTCTCCCGCATCGCCGCGATCGGCGGCACGGACGCCGCCTTGCGCGCCGGCACGAAGGCTGCGGCCGAGGTGATCAGGACCCCCACCGCGTAGGCGACGATGATCGTGCGCGCCTCGAAGACCAGCGAGCCGCTGGGAAGATCCACACCGAACGCCCCGACGGCCGCCCGTAGCAGCAGGGCCAGCCCCGCACCGACCAGCAGCCCCACGCTCGCCCCGGCGAAGCCGACCAGAGCCGCCTCGACCTGCAGCGAGATCTGCACCTGACGCCGGCTCGCGCCGATCGCCCGCATCAGTGCCAGCTCCCGGACCCGTTGCGCCACCAGCATCGTGAACGTGTTGAAGATGATGAACGCCCCGACGAACACCGAGATCGCCGCGAAGATCAGCAGAAAGGTCGAGAAGCCGCCGATCGCCTGCTGCACGGCGCTGGCGTTCTCCTCCGACAGCTGCGTGCCGGTGATCGCCTCGATGCCGGCGGGGAGCACGGCGGCGACCCGCGCGCGCAGCTCCGGCTGGCCGAGGCCGGGGGCGGCCGCCAGGTGCACCGAGCTGAACTGGCCGGGGGCGAGCAGTACCTGCTGGGCGGTGGCGGTGTCGAACGCGGTCACGGCGGCGCCGCCGAAGCTGTCCTGTCCCGCCACCCGGAACGTGCCGACCAGCGTGTACGACGCCGGTGCACCCTTGGTCTGCACGGAGATCCGCGTCCCGAGGACGAGATGCAGGTCCCGTGCCGTCGCCCGATCCACCGCGATCTCGCCGGGACCCGGCGCGCGGCCCTCGGCGAGCTGCTCGGACGAGGTCGGCTGGCCGCCCGTCCAGTTCGTGCCCATCCCCGGCGCCCCGCCATCCTTCGCCGGTTTGCCGGTACGCGGGTTGATCAGCACTGCCTGGCCGTCGACCGAGCCGACGGCCGCCCGCACCCCGTCGACCTTGGCCACGGTGTCGAGGATCGACGCGGGCAACGGCGGTCGGCCGGAGTCGCTTTTCGGGTCGATCTGGTTGACTACCCGGACCGCGACGCTGACGTTCTTGTTGATGTCGGCGAACAGGGAGTTGAACGTCCGGTTGAGCGTGTCCGTCAGGACCAGGGTGCCGGTGACGAAGCTCACGCCGACGACAACCGCCAGCATGGACAGAGCCAGCCGGATCTTGCGGGCCAGCAGGCTCTTGAGGGTGGCGCGCAGCATCGGCTCAGGCCCAGCCCGCCGACCCGGGCCCGTCCGCCCGGTAACCCTCCGGGGCGCCGTAGCCGTCCGGAGTGCCGTAGCCCTCCTGAGCGCCGTAACCGTCCGGGGCGCCGTAGCCGTCGGGCGCGCCATAGCCGTCGGGCGCATAGCCGTCCGGGACGCCGTGATTGTCCGGTGCGCCGTAGCCGTCCGGGGGGTAGCGGTCGGGGGCGCGGTATGGAGGGGGGTCGTGGCGGTCGCGCGGACGGGTGGGGCGCGGCCCCGGCCGGTGCCGCGGGTCGCCAGCCGGTCCCCCGTAGCGCCCGCCGCCCGGCTCGCTTCCGTTCAGCGGGCCGGGCGTGTCCAGCGGCCCGGGCCCGGGGACGGGGTCGAACTCACCGGTGAGCGGCCCACCGTAGCGGGCGTCGTATGGCGCCGGCCGCGCCGGCCGACCGTCGTCGTCGCCGTAACGCTGGTCGGGGTAGTCATAGTCGCCGTACCGGTTGTCACCCTCCGGGTAGCCCCGCGGACTGGGCGCCGTGCCGTAGCCGTCGTGGTGGGCGCGGTCGCCCTGACGCTCGCGGTCCGCGGGACGCACGCGGCGGACCCGGCCGCCACGGCCGTCCTGGTGGTCGCGCTCGTCCTGGCGGTCCCGATCGTCGTCGTAGGCGTCCGCTGCGCCGGCCCCGCCCGCGTCGTCGGGGAGTAGCCCGCGCTGGACGGCGTCGAGGTGCTTCATCCGATCGAGCACCTCGTCCGCGGTCGGCTGCTCGATCGCGTCGACGAGCCGACCGTCCGCAAGGAAGATCACTTCGTCCGAGTAGGAGGCGGCGGTGGCGTCGTGCGTCACCATGACGATCGTCTGCCCGAGCTCGGTGACCGAGTCGCGCAGGAACGACAGCACCTCGGCGCCCGAGCGGGAGTCCAGGTTGCCGGTCGGCTCGTCGGCGAAGATGATCTCGGGTCGGGTGACGAGGGCGCGGGCGCAGGCGACCCGCTGCTGCTGGCCGCCAGACAGCTCGCTCGGTCGGTGCCCCAGCCGGGGGGCGAGGCCTACCGCGTCGACGACGGTGCGCATCCACGCCTGGTCGGGGGAGCGGCCCGCGATGCTCAGCGGCAGCGTGATGTTCTCCGCCGCGGTCAGCGTCGGCAACAGGTTGAACTGTTGGAAGATGAATCCGATCCGGTCCCGGCGCAGACGGGTGAGTTCCCTGTCCGACAGCCGGGACAGGTCGACATCGCCGATGAACGCCCGCCCGCGGGTCACCGTGTCCAGGCCGGCCAGGCAGTGCATGAGCGTGGACTTCCCCGAGCCCGACGGCCCCATGATCGCCGTGAAGCGGCCGCGCGGGAAGTCAAGGTCGATCCCGCGCAGCGCGGTGACGGTCGTGTCCCCGGTGCCGTAGACCTTCGTCAGACGGTCGGCGCGCGCCGCCGGGAACGTGCCGCCAGCGGCGCCGGCGCCGCCGGGACCGCCGGTGCTGCCG
>NZ_JAMQQF010000026.1 GCF_023716945.1 Frankia sp. AiPs1
GCCCCGCCCTCGAGCAGCCGACCCTGCCGGACCCGGCCGGCGACACGGTCGTCGAGACCCGTCCGGCCCCCGTCGCGACGGCCCCGGCGCAGCCCGCGGCCGTCTCCACGCAGCCAGTCGCCGCCGCCTCCGCCCAGGCCGCCCCCACCCAGTCCGCCCCCACGCAGCCGGCGACCAGCCCCGGTCGACAGGGCGAAGGCGCTGCTCGTGGCCGTGAAGACCGCCGCGACCGCGCCGGTGACAACGGTCGCTCGGGTGACAACGGTCGCTCGGGTGACAGCGGTCGCTCGGGTGACAGCGGGCGGGCCGGAGACAGCGGCCGTTCCGACGGCGGCGAGCGTCCCACGAACGATCGCCAGGGCACGGACCGTCGTTCCGGCGGGGATCGCCAGGAGCGGCAGTCCGGTGACCGTTCATCGGGTCGCGCCGACCGGACCCAGGGCGACCGTTCCGGCAGTGACCGCTCGGGCAGTGACCGCTCGGGCAGTGACCGCTCGGGCAGTGACCGCTCGGGCAGTGACCGTTCCGGCGGTGACCGTTCGGGTAGTGACCGTTCGGGTAGTGACCGTGCCGGCAGCGACCGTTCCGGTGACCGCGTGGGCAGTGACCGTTCCGGCGGCGAGCGTCCGGGTAGTGACCGTGCCGGCGCTGACCGTCCGGGTAGTGACCGTGCCGGCCAGAACGGCCAGAGCGACGACGACTTTGCCGGCCGCAGCCGACGGGGCCGCTTCCGCGAGCGTGGCCGCAATCGTGGCCGCGGCGGGCAGCCCGGTCCGGTGGAGAACGAGCCGGTGGTGCGCGAGGACGACGTCCTCGTGCCGGTTGCCGGCATCCTGGACGTCCTGGACAACTACGCCTTCGTCCGGACCAGCGGCTACCTGACCGGCCCGACGGATGTCTACGTCAGCCTGGCCCAGGTGCGCCGCAACGGGCTGCGCCGCGGCGACGCCATCACCGGCGTCGTGCGCGCCCCGCAGGAGGGGGAGCAGCGTCGGGACAAGTACAACGCCCTGGTCCGGCTGGACACGATCAACGGGATGGAACCCGACGAGGCGCGCGGGCGGCCCGAGTTCACCAAGCTCACGCCGCTGTACCCGCAGGAGCGTCTGCGGATGGAGACCGAGCCCCACCTGCTCACCACGCGGGTCATCGACCTGGTCATGCCGATCGGCAAGGGGCAGCGCGCCCTCATCGTCAGCCCGCCCAAGGCCGGTAAGACGATGGTGCTGCAGTCCATCGCGAACGCGATCACCACGAACAACCCGGAAGTCCACCTCATGGTCGTCCTCGTCGACGAGCGGCCGGAGGAAGTCACCGACATGCAGCGTTCGGTGAAGGGTGAGGTCATCGCCTCCACCTTCGACCGTCCGCCGGCTGATCACACCAACGTCGCCGAGCTCTCCATCGAGCGGGCCAAGCGCCTGGTCGAACTCGGCCACGACGTCGTCGTCCTGCTTGACTCGATCACTCGGCTGGGCCGCGCCTACAACCTGGCCGCCCCCGCCTCCGGCCGGATCCTGTCCGGTGGTGTCGACTCGACCGCGCTCTACCCGCCGAAGCGTTTCCTCGGCGCGGCGCGCAACATCGAGAACGGCGGGTCGCTGACGATCATCGCGACGGCCCTGGTCGAGACGGGCTCGACGATGGACACCGTGATCTTCGAGGAGTTCAAGGGGACGGGTAACGCCGAGCTCAAGCTCGACCGCAAGATCGCCGACAAGCGGATCTTCCCGGCGGTCGACGTCGACGCCTCCAGCACCCGTAAGGAAGAGATCCTCCTCGCCCCCGAGGAGCTCTCGATCATGCACAAGCTGCGCCGGGTGCTCCACACCCGGGAAAACCAGCAGGCATTGGAGCTCCTCCTCGACCGGCTCAAGCAGTCCCGGACGAACTACGAGTTCCTCATGCAGATCGCGAAGACGGCGCCGCCGCAGGACTAGCCCCACATTTCGCCTTCGGCGAAATGTGGGGACCCCAGGTCCTTGGGCGCCGTACGGGGTGACGCCGGATCGCCTTCGGCGGTCCGGCTGGGGGAGCCGTCGGGCCTTCGGCGAAATGTGGGAGCCCGGGGTCGTGTGGCGCCGTGCGGGGTGACGCCGGGTCGACCATGGCGGTCCGGCTGGGGGAGCCGGGGCGTCGAAGGCGGGAACCTCGATCCGCTGGCGCGGCGGCTCATCAGTTCGGTGCGGTATGGCGACGGGGTGTGACGGCAGACGGTGCCCCGCCTCCCCGCTCGACCTACCGGCACTGCCCCGCAAGGGTGTTGTGCATGGGAACGTCGCCACCTGTCTCTTCTGTAGGGATGAACCGGACGTCGAACCCTGTAGAAGAACCATGGAGGCGCTCTTCCACGCATCTGCCGCCGTATGAGCCTTCACCCGGTTCGCGACCCGCCTCGGTCGCACCAACTCATGTCACGGAACGTGAGGGCTGGGCGGGGATCTGAGCGAGGGCGGTGGGCGGAACCGGGGCGGAACAGCTCGGCCCGTGGGGGCGTTGACACCCCTGGGAAAGTCACCGGCGGACGTGGCGTCCGTCTCTGGCAGACTGACAGCAGAACGGCTCCGGTTCACGCCCTCCAGCCCGGACGGCGACCCGGCGGCCACATCGAAAGAGGGACCATGAAGGCTGACATCCACCCGACTTACCACGAGACGACCGTGAACTGTACCTGCGGGAGCACCTTCACCACCCGCAGTACCAAGGAGAACGGCGTGGTCAACGCCGAGGTCTGCTCGCAGTGCCACCCGTTCTACACGGGCAAGCAGAAGATCCTCGACGTCGGCGGGCGGGTCGAGAAGTTCGAGCGCCGGTTCGGCCGGCGGCGCCCCGGCGAGAAGGTCGGCGGCGCGAAGTAGTGCGGCCACGGCGCCCGTCCGGATCCCCGGGCGGGCGCCGTTTGCGTCCGGGGCGCCGCAGGCAGCGCCGCCCCGCCGACCCTGGTTCCGGAGCCGTGCGGCGTCCGGGACCGTGACGTGCGAAGAGGAACCACCATGACGTCCCCGCTCGACGGCCTCGTCGCGGAGCACGCCGAGATCGAGGGGCAGCTCGCCGATCCGGCGGTGCACAACGACCCCGCGAAGGCCCGTGCCCTGAGTCGCCGCTACGCGCAGCTCGCCCCGGTCGTCGATCTGGCCCGGGAGCTCGAGCGGGTGGAGGGCGATCTCGCCGCCGCCCGCGAGCTCGCCGCAGAGGACACGTCGTTCCGCGGGGAGGTCAATGATCTCGACGCCGAACTGGCCGGGCTCAACGAGCGGCTGCGGGCGTACCTGGTCCCGGTCGATCCCGACGACGCCCGGGACGCCATCCTGGAGGTCAAGGCCGGCGCGGGCGGCGAGGAGTCGGCGCTGTTCGCCGGCGACCTGCTGCGGATGTACCTGCGCTACGCGGAGCGCCGCGGCTGGAAGGCCGAGATCCTCGACGCCAACCCGTCCGATCTCGGTGGCTACCGCGACGTCAGCGTGGCGGTGAAGGCCCGTGGTTCAGCCCCCGGCGACGGCGTCTACGGCCGCCTGCGGTTCGAGGGCGGGGTGCACCGCGTTCAGCGGGTGCCGGTGACGGAGTCCGCCGGGCGCATCCACACCTCGGCAGCCGGGGTGCTGGTGCTGCCCGAGGCGGAGGAGGTCGACGTCGAGATCGACCCGAACGACCTGCGCATCGACGTGTTCCGCTCGTCCGGACCCGGTGGGCAGAGTGTGAACACCACCGACTCGGCGGTCCGGATCACGCACGTGCCGACCGGTCTGGTGGTGTCCTGCCAGAACGAGAAGAGCCAGCTCCAGAACAAGGAGTCCGCGCTGCGGATCCTGCGCGCCCGGCTGCTCGGCGTCGCCCGGGAGAAGGCCGAGTCGGAGGCATCGATAGCGCGCGCCAGCCAGGTTCGCACCGTGGACCGTTCGGAGCGGGTACGTACCTACAACTTCGCCGAGAACCGGATCAGCGACCACCGGGTCGGATACAAGGCGCACAACCTCGACCAGGTGCTCGACGGCGAACTCGACGAGGTGTTGGACGCGCTCGCCGCCGCCGATCTGGCGGCCCGGTTGGCCGCCCAGGGGTCATGACCGGCCCGTCGGTGACCCGCGGGCCCGCCGTGGCGCTCGCGGCCTGGCTCGCGCGGGCCACCGAACGGCTGCGATCGGCCGGGGTCGCCAGCCCCCGCGCCGACGCCGAGCAGTTGGCCGCGTTCGCCCTGGGCGTCCCCCGGGCCCGGCTGGTGCTCATCGACGAGCTGACCCCGTCGGCCGCCGAGCGTCTCGACGAACTCGTGGGCCGGCGGGCCCGGCGTGAGCCGCTGCAGCACCTGACCGGCGTCGCCGGGTTCCGCTATCTTGACCTCGCCGTCGGGCCCGGGGTGTTCATCCCCCGGCCGGAGACCGAATCGGTCGTGGGGTGGGCCCTCGCGGCGCTGCCCGCCCTGACCGCCTCGTTCGCCTCGTCGGCCTCGTCCGCTCCGGCCGATTTGTCGACCCCGTTCGCCTCGTCCACGGCGCCTGCGGTGCCCGGCGGCCCGGTGTGTGTGGACCTGTGCGCGGGATCCGGGGCGATTGCGCTGTCCCTGGCCGCGGAGGTGCCCGGCGCCCGGGTGCACGCCGTGGAGGTGGACCCCGCCGCCCTTGGCTGGCTGCGGCGTAACGTTGCGGCGAGCGGACACCCGGTCACCGTGCACGAGGCCGACGTCACCGCCGCGCCGACCGCGTCGCTTGCCCGGCTCGCCGGGTCGGTCGACCTGGTCGTCAGCAATCCGCCGTATCTTCCGGATGCCGACCGCGGCGAGGTGGAGCCCGAGGTGGGCGAGCACGACCCGCCCCGGGCGTTGTGGGGCGGCGCGGACGGCCTCGAGGTGGTGCGTGCGGTCGTCGCGATGGCGGCTCTGCTGCTGCGTCCCGGGGGCCTGCTCGTCGTCGAGCACGCCGACGGTCACGGTGGCGCCGCACCGGGCCTGCTGCGGGCCGACGGGCGGTGGGCGGAGGTGGCCGACCATCCCGACCTGGCCGGGCGGGACCGATTCGTCAGCGGCCGGCGCCGGATCGGCGCCGGGCAGAGCGAGTGACCGGGCAGAGTGCGTGACCGGGCAGAGCGAGTGACCGGGCAGAGCGTGTCAAAGGGCAGAGTGCGTCAGAGGGCAGAGCGAGTGAAGGGGCAGAGCGCGTGACAGGGGAGGAGGGGTGATGCAGCGCTTCGACTGTTCCGACGAGGCCGAGCGGGCCCGTGGGCTGGACGCGGCGGTCGCCGCCGTGGGCCGTGGCAGCCTGGTGGTGCTGCCCACCGACACGCTGTACGGCCTGGGGGCCGACGCGTTCGATCGGGAGGCTGTGGCCGCGCTGCTGGCCGCCAAGGGGCGCGGGCGCAACATGCCCGTCCCGGTCCTGGTCGGCTCCTGGCGGACCCTGGACGGACTCATCGACCGGAAGACTCCGCAGGTGAAGGATCTGATCTCGGCGTTCTGGCCGGGCGGGCTGACGCTCGTGGTCCGGCACGCGGCATCGCTGCGCTGGGACCTCGGCGAGGGCCGGGGCACCGTGGCGGTGCGCATGCCGCTGCACCCGGTGGCGATCGAGCTGCTGGGCCGCACCGGTCCGATGGCCGTCTCCAGCGCGAACATCAGCGGCCAGCCGCCGGCGACCACGGCGGACGAGGCGGTCGACCAGCTCGGCGGCGCCGCCGAGGTGTATCTCGACGGCGGCCCGTGCCCGGCGGCCGTGCCCTCGACCATCGTCGACTGCACCGGTGAGGTACCGGTCGTGGTCCGCAGCGGCGCCGTCGGCCTTGAGGCCTTGCGCGAGGTCCTGCCCCTGGTGCGGGAACCCGCCGGCCGCTGACCCGGCCTCGACCCGGTCCTGACCCGGCCTCGACCCGGCTTCGGGCCGGCTTCGGGCCGGCCCGAGTGGAGGGCTGTGCCGACGCGGAGGACCATTGGTCCCGATCGGGCGGCACGAGCGCAGGAGGTGGATACGCGATGAGCACCCCGTTCTGGGGCCCGGACTTCAACCAGCTCGCCGACACGGATCCGGACATCGCCGAGGTGGTGCTCGACGAGCTGGCGCGGCTGCGGGGAGGCCTGCAGCTCATCGCGAGCGAGAACCTCACCTCGCCGGCGGTGCTCGCGGCACTGGGTTCGACGCTGTCGAACAAGTACGCCGAGGGTTATCCCGGGCGGCGGTACTACGGCGGCTGCCAGGTGGTCGACCGGGCCGAGGAGATCGGCATCGCGCGGGCGAAGGAGCTCTTCGGCGCCGAGCACGCCAACCTGCAGCCGCATTCGGGCGCGTCGGCCAACTTCGCCGTGTACGCGGCGCTGCTGACCCCGGGCGACACGGTGCTGGCGATGTCGCTGCCGCACGGCGGTCACCTCACCCACGGCAGCAAGGTGAGCTTCTCCGGGAAGTGGTTCGACGTCGTCGCCTACGGCGTGCGCGAGGACACCGAGCTCATCGACTACGACCAGGTCCGTGACCTGGCCCGCCAACATCGCCCCAAGATGATCATCTGTGGTGCGACCGCCTACCCGCGTCTGATCGACTTCGCCGCCTTCCGGTCCATCGCCGACGAGGTCGGCTCGTGGCTGATGGTGGACGCGGCTCACTTCATCGGGCTGGTCGCGGGCGGCGCCATCCCCAGCCCCGTGCCGTACGCCGACGTCGTCAGCTTCACCACGCACAAGGTGCTGCGCGGCCCCCGCGGCGGCATGATCCTTTCCCGCGAGGAGCTGGCCGGGCGCATTGACAAGGCGGTGTTCCCGTTCAGCCAGGGCGGACCGCTGATGCACGCGGTGGCGGCGAAGGCCGTCGCGCTGCGGGAGGCGGCCACCCCCGCCTACGCCCAGTACGCTCGCCAGGTGGTGGCCAACGCGCAGGTGCTGGCCGAGGGGCTCGCCGCCGAGGGCGTCCGGCCGGTCGCCGGGGGCACCGACACCCACCTCGCGCTGCTCGACCTGCGCGAGCTCGGGGTCAGCGGGCGAGAAGCCGAGATCCGCTGCGACGCCGCCGGCATCACCCTGAACAAGAACGCGATCCCCTACGATCCGCAGCCGCCCGCGATCTCCTCCGGGATCCGGGTCGGCACACCGGCGGTCACCACCCAGGGAATGCGGGAGGGCGAGATGAAGGAGATCGCCGTCCTGATCGCCCGGGCGGTGCGTGATCCCGCCGCCACCGCGGACATCGCCGCGGGCGTCGCCACGCTCGTCGAACGGCACCCCGCGTACCCGCGGTAGGCCGCGTTTCCGCGACAGCGTTTCCACCACAGCGTTTTCACAGCAACGGTTCCACAGCAACGGTTCCACAGCAACGTTTCCACGACAGCGTTTCCACCACAGCGTTTCCACCACATCCGGGTCGGCAGTGGGAGATACCCGACGGTGCGCGAGTACCTGCTCGTCTTCGTGGTCTCGGCGGCGGTGACATTCCTCGCCACGCCGCTGGCCCGGGTCTTCGCCATGCGCATCGGCGCCGTAGCCGGAGTCCGCGACCGGGACGTCCACGCGATCCCGACACCCCGGCTCGGCGGCCTGGCGATGCTCGCCGGCCTCTACGCCGGGCTGGAGGTGGCCGACCGGCTGCCGTTCCTGTCCGTGGTGTCCCAGGACTGGTCGGAGACGCGGGCGGTGCTCATCGCCGGCACGCTGATCTGCCTGCTCGGGGTCGCAGACGACCGGTGGGAGCTGGACTCCCTGACCAAGCTCGCCGGCCAGGTCGCCGCCGCCGGCATCATGGTGCTGCTCGGCGTCCAGTGGTCGTTCGCCATCGACCGCAACAGCGAGACCACGCTGAGCTTCGGCCCGGAGACCGCCGTCCCGCTGTCGATCCTCGTCACCGTCGTGCTGATCAACGCGATGAACTTCATCGACGGGCTCGACGGGCTCGCCGCCGGGGTCGCGGCGATCGCGTCGCTGGCGACCTTCTACTTCGCCTACGAGATCGCGGTGATCGACGGCTTCTACCGGGCGTCGCCCGCGGCCCTGCTCGCCGCGGTCACCGCCGGGGTGTGCGTCGGGTTCCTGCCGCACAACTTCAATCCGGCTCGGTTGTTCATGGGCGACTCCGGCTCGATGCTGATCGGCCTGCTGTCCGCCGCCTCGATGATCTCCGTCACCGGGCAGGTCGCCTACGGGGGTTACGCTGGACCCTCGCGGTCGTATCCGTCGCTGATCCCGCTGGCGATTCCCGTGGCCGTCCTCGCTGTTCCCTTCCTCGACCTCGGGCTGGCGGTCATCCGGCGGACGCGGGCGGGACGGTCGCCGTTCGCGGCCGACAAGATGCATCTCCACCATCGCATGCTGGAGATCGGCAATTCGCACGTGAGGGCGGTTCTGTTCATGTATTTCTGGGCGGCTCTGGTTGGGTTCGGCGGTGTCGCCGCGTCGTTCTCCGCCTCTCCCCTGCCGATCCTCGTCGCCACCGTCGGGGTCGGGCTCGCGGCGCTGCTCGCGCTGCTGGTCCGCACGCAGAAGTCGGCACGCGCGTGATCGTGCCGGCGGCCCGGGTGATCCGACTGGGTCTGCTCCTCACTCTCGCGCTCGCGCTGCCCGCCGTGGCGATCTCCGCCGGGCTGCGCGGCGGGACCGGCGCGCTGAGCGCGGCGCTGGGGCTCGCGATCGTCGTCGCGTTCTTCACCATCAGCAAGCTGGCGGTGGGCGCGGTCGCCCGTCGGGCGCCGCACCTGCTGCTGCCGGCGGCCCTCGGCACCTACGCGCTGAAGATCGCCGTGCTCGGGGCGGTGCTGCTGGGGCTTCAGGACAGCTCGACGCTCGACCTGCAGGCCTTCGCCTGGTCGATCTTTGCCGGCGTCTTCGCCTGGATGGGCGCCGAACTCTGGGTTGCGACCCACACCCGGGTGCCCTTTTTCGACCCGGATCGCCCCGGCGCCTGGGACGCCGCGCGGCGGCCGCCGACGCGATGACCGACCGAAGCGACCGGAGCGACCGGAGCGACCGGAGCGACCGGCGTTCAGGGCCGGCCGACGGCGGCGCGCGGCGGCAGGGGCCCGATGGTGGACCACCCGAAAGTGCCAGCACTCCACGCCCGTCCGGTCATCCGCCCCGGCAGCGTGCCCGGGGCGGGCAGCACCCCGGCGAGGCATGGAACGTCTTTGGAACTCTGATCGCCGGGATGGCGTTCTGGGGACTGGTGGGCTTTGGTGCCGACCGACTGTTCGGTTTTCGGGCGCTGTTCCTGCCCATCGGCTTCGCGATCGGCATGGGAGCCGCCATGTACCTGGTCATCTACCGGCTGACTCAGCGCTAGCCGGTTGGTCGGGGGTCGTTCGCCCCTATTTACCGGTCTTGGTGGGGACGTTCCGGTCGTCCCGTTCGTTGCACCCCGATGGTCCCGGCCGGCCCGTTCCGAATGGACCGGGGCGTTCCCTCCCGTGGACCTGTCTATCCGACCATTCCCCGCTGTTCGATGGGTGTGGCCGGCCGATTCGTCGCGATCTCACCGGTCAACGGAAAACCCGCGACGACCGCGCACCGGTCCCACCGGCGCAACCATGACCTCCCAGGTCATCGACGTCGCGGGCGAAATAGGCAAGAGTGGGCGCAAGCGGCGGACCGCCGGGAGGGAGTGGTGAGATGACCGCAACCCGTACACGTCCCGGCACCACGGCGAGCGACGGCCCGCCGGTGGGCGTCAGCGCGAACTGGACGTCATGAGGTGGTCACGCAATGTGGAATCGTCATCAACGGAGCGAAACCTCCGGACAACGCGCACATGAACCAGGGTGAACCTCGAAGCGAGTTGGTGCCTGTGGCGCGCCGGTGTGGATAGTATCGCGGGCAACAGGACGTCGGCCTGCCGACACCCATCAGGGCCTGGGCTTGTCGAGGTGTCCCTCGAGGCACTGTCGCCGGTTGGCGGCGGGTCGTTCTTCGGTGTGAGCGTGTCGTGCGAACCCGGTAGGGTGGGGGCAATCTGCCGCCGGCACGGCAACCTCGCTGAGCCGTGGACGCGCTACTTAATCGATCATGGAGGTGTTTGTCGTGCCGGTCCTCGCTGATGAGGGCTTCGAAGGCCCCACGAAGGAGGTCTTCCAGACTCCGCACTGGTTCGATGTCGGGATCGGCTCGGTCAATCTCTACCTCAACAAGGCCACCGCGCTTACGATCTTCGCCGCGCTGTTCGTCGGCGTGATCTTCTGGCTGGGTTTCCGTCGAGCTAAAATCATACCTCGCGGGATCCAGAACCTGTGCGAGTCTGCGTACGACTTCGTCGATCTGCAGATCGCCCGCGGGGTCATCGGGGAGAAGGGCGCGCGCTACACGCCCTACCTGCTGGTCCTGTTCAGCTTCGTGCTGGTCAGCAACCTCCTCGCGATCATCCCGGCGGCTCAGTTCCCGGCGACCTCGCGCATCGCGGTCCCGATGGTCCTCGCCGTCGTCACCTGGGTGATGTTCATCTACGCGGGCATCAAGTCCAACGGCGCCGGCGCGTACTTCAAAGAGATGATCGACCCGGCGCCCACCGCGCCGCTGGCGATCCGCCTGCTGCTGGGCCCGATCGAGATCCTGTCGACACTGATCGTACGGCCGTTCACGCTGGCCATCCGACTGTTCGCGAACATGTTCGCCGGTCACCTCCTGCTGTTGGTCTTCTCGCTGGGCGCGGACTACCTGCTGCCCAAGCCTCCCTTCGTATTCGGCGTTGCGTCACTGCTCGTGGCGGTCGTCCTCACGGCGTTCGAGCTCGTCATCGATGCCCTCCAGGCGTACATCATCACCATCCTCACCGCCGCCTACATCGGCGGAGCGATGGCGCACGGAGAGCACGAGGTTGCTCCGTCCGAGGAACTCGCCGAGCACGCCCCGCTGGGCGTGCCGGCAGCGGCGCACGCCTAGTTCTGAACCCTCCCCCCAGCACCGGCCGAGTCCCGGTGCCCGACTGAATAGGAAAAGCACCGTAATGGACCCCTCGATCGTTCTCGCCTCCAAGGACGCCGTGACCGGGAGCCTCGGCGCCGTGGCCTACGGTCTGGCTGCCATCGGCCCGGGTATCGGCATCGGTCTCATCTTCGGTCTCGGCGTCCAGGCGATTGCCCGGCAGCCCGAGGCGGAGCAGGTCGCCTTCCGGTACATGCTGATCGGCTTCGCCCTCGCCGAGGCGCTCGCGCTTATCGGCTTCGTCGTTCCCTTCGTCTTCCCGTAAACCGGCGGCAGCGACCATGAGCGCATCAACCGCCGCCATCCTTCTCGCCGCAAGCGAGAGCGGACACTCCGACGAGAACGTTCTCATCCCGCCGCTGAGCGAACTGCTCATCGGCACCCTGGCCTTCGGGCTGCTGGTGGCATTCTTCTTCTGGAAGATCCGCCCGCAGATCGCGAAGACCTACGCGCAGCGCACCGAGCGCATCGAGGGCGGGCTTGCCCGCGCCGAGGCCGCGCAACTCGAGGCGCAGGCACTGCTGGAGCAGTACCGGGCTCAGCTCGCCGAGGCCCGGGCCGAGGCCGCGCGCATCCGGGACGATGCGCACACCGAGGGCCGGCAGATCGTCGAGGAGCTCCGCACGGCCGCGCAGCGGGAGATCGCCGAGATCAAGGAGCGCGCCGACGCTCAGCTCCTGGCCGACCGGGCGCAGATCGTGGCCCAGGTCCGCCGGGAGGTCGGCGTGATCGCGATCGACCTCGCTGCAAAGATCGTCGGCTACCAGGTGGAGAGCACCGCCACCCAGGCCCGGCTCGTCGACGACTTCATCGCCGCCCTGGACAACTCGGCCGAGGGTGCGGGCAGCACCCCCGCGCCGGTGGGGTCGGGAGGCTGACGGTGGAGGGAGCCAGCAGGCACGGGCTCGCCACGGCGCGGGCCACCCTCGACGAGGCCACGGCGACGCCGCTGGGCGTCGTCACCCCGGTGGACGCCAGCCGCGTTGCCGACGACCTGCGGGCCGTCGCCGACCTGCTTCGCCGGGAGCCGACCGTGCGCCGCGCGCTGACCGATCCCGGAGCGCCCCCGACGGCGCGCACGGAGCTCGCGGCCCGGCTGCTCGGTCGCCAGCTCGACGCGGTGAGCCTGCGGATCGTGCAGACCGCGGTCTCGGCGCGCTGGTCCCGGCCGGTCGACCTGCAGTACGCGCTGCTCGAACTGAGCGTCGAGGCCCTGCTGGTCGAAGCGGAGCGGGACAGGGCGCTGGAGGAGGTCGAGGACGAGCTGTTCCGGTTCGCCCGGATCCTCGGCCAGAACCCGCAGCTCGCCCTGGCGCTGACCGATCCGGCCGCGCCGGCGTCGGTCAAGAACGCGCTGCTGGCCCGGCTGCTGTCCGGTCGGGCCCACCCGGTCACGCTGCGGCTGGCCCAGCAGGCCGCGGCAGACAGGATCCACGGTGACGTCGAGCGTCGCCTGGCCGACTTCAGCCGGATCGCCGCGGCCCGCCGGGGTCGGGTCGTCGCGATCGTGCGCACGGCGGTGCCGTTGACTGACGAGGTCATCACCCGCCTGGGCGCGGCGATCAGCCGGTACTTCGGCCGCCAGATCCAACTTCAGGTTGATCTCGATCCCGATCTCCTGGGCGGGGTCGTGGTGAAGGTCGGCGACGAGGTGGTCGACGGCAGCGTGCTACGCCGCCTGGCCGCCGCGCGCCGGGCGCTGCTCCGATAGCCGGGTGGCGGTCATGACCATGACAGCGCCCAGGCGACCTGCCCTGCCAGCGATGAACGACGAAGGACGTAAGCGATGACTGAGCTCTCCATCCGGCCGGAGGAGATCCGCGACGCCCTACGGGAGTACGTCGACTCCTTCCAGGCCACCTCCGCCGGCCGGGAGGAGGTCGGCCGGGTCGTCGTCACCGGTGACGGCATCGCCCGGGTCGAGGGTCTTCCGCACACGATGACCAACGAGCTGCTGGAGTTCAAAGGCGGCGTGCTGGGTCTCGCGCTGAACCTCGAAGTCGGCGAGATCGGCACCGTCATCCTCGGTGAGTCCGAGACCATCGAGGAGGGGCAGGAGGTCCGCCGCACCGGGGAGATCCTCGCCGTCCCGGTCGGGGACGGCTTCCTCGGCCGGGTCGTCGACCCGCTCGGGCGGCCGATCGACGGCCTCGGTGAGATCCAGTCCGAGGGCACCCGAGCCCTGGAGCTGCAGGCGCCCTCGGTCGTCCAGCGCCAGCCGGTGAAGGAGCCGCTGCTGACGGGCATCAAGGCGATCGACTCCATGACCGCCATCGGCCGTGGCCAGCGTCAGCTGATCATCGGTGACCGGCAGACCGGCAAGACGACGGTGGCCATCGACGCGATCATCAACCAGCGGGACAACTGGGCCTCGGGCGATCCGTCCAAGCAGGTCAAGTGCGTCTACGTGGCGATCGGCCAGAAGAAGACGACCATCCGCGAGGTGGTGAACACCCTCGAGGAGGCCGGCGCGCTGGCCTACACCACGATCGTCGCCGCCCCGGCCGACGAGCCGGCCGGCTTCAAGTACATCGCGCCGTACGCGGGCTCCGCGATCGCCCAGCACTGGATGTACAACGGCCAGCACGCACTGATCGTCTTCGACGACCTGTCCAAGCAGGCCGAGGCGTACCGGGCGATCTCGCTGCTGCTGCGCCGCCCGCCGGGACGTGAGGCGTACCCCGGCGACGTGTTCTACTTGCACTCCCGCCTGCTGGAGCGCTGCGCGAAGCTGTCCGACGAGCTCGGCGGCGGGTCGCTGACGGGGCTGCCGATCATCGAGACGAAGGCCAGCGACATCTCGGCCTACATCCCGACGAACGTCATCTCGATCACCGACGGCCAGATCTTCCTGGAGTCGGACCTGTTCAACCAGGGCGTGCGCCCCGCCATCAACGTCGGCACCTCGGTGTCCCGCGTCGGCGGCAGCGCGCAGACGAAGGCGATGAAGTCCGTCGCCGGCCGGCTGCGCCTGGACCTCGCCCAGTACCGCGAGTTGGAGGCGTTCTCCGCGTTCGGCTCCGACCTGGACAAGGCCTCGCGTGACCAGCTCGCCCGGGGCGCCCGCCTCGTCGAGCTGCTCAAGCAGCCGCAGAACCGGCCGTTCCCGGTCGAGCGGGAGGTCGTGTCGATCTGGGCCGGCACCACCGGCAAGCTCGACGACGTGCCGATCGCGGACGTCCGTCGGTTCGAGGGCGAGTTCCTCGACTACCTCGGTCGGTCGAGCCAGGGGATCTACGACACCATCCTGGGCTCCGGCAAGCTCGACGACGAAACGGTCGGCCAGCTCGAGCGGGCGATCGCCGGGTTCAAGCAGCAGTTCACGCTGTCTGACGGCAGCCCGCTGATCAACGAGGCACCGGCCAAGCCGCTGGACCCGAGTGCGGTGCGGCAGGAGTCGATCCCGGTCCACCGGGCGCCGGCACGCACCGCCGACGAGGGCTGACCCATGGCGGGGCAGCTTCGCGAGTACCGGCGGCGCATTCGCTCGGTGCAGTCGACGAAGAAGATCACCAGGGCGATGGAGCTGATCGCGGCCTCCCGGATCGCGAAGGCCCGGGCGCGGGTCGCCGCGGCCCGCCCCTACGCCGAGGAGATCACCCGGGTGATCGAGGCGGTGGCGTCGCAGACGACGATCAGCCACCCGCTGACCACCGAGCGACCCCAGCCCGTCCGGGCCGCGGTCGTGGTGATCACCAGCGACCGAGGGTTGGCCGGCGGCTACAGCTCGAACGCGCTGCGGCGGGCCAACGAGCTCATCGAGTTGCTGCGCTCGGAGGGCAAGGAGCCGGAGCTGCACGTCATCGGTCGTAAGGGAGTGGGCTACTACCGCTTCCGCGGCCGGGCGATCAGCGGCGAGTACACCGGCTTCTCCGAGCAGCCGAGCTACGCCGACGCCAAGTCGGTCGGGGACGCTCTCATCGCCTCGTTCGTTGCATCGGGTGAAAGCGGCGGGGTCGACGAGATCCACGTCGTCCACACCGAGTATGTCTCCGCGCTCACGCAGACGCCGGTCGCGCGCCGGCTGCTGCCGATGGTGCTCACCGAGACCAACGAGCCGCCGGCCGGCGGTCCGCTGCCCCAGTACGAGTTCGAGCCGTCCGCGGAGGCGGTGCTCGACGCGCTGCTGCCCCGGTACGTCGAGAGTCGTCTGTACGCGGCGATGCTGGAGTCGGCGGCGTCGGAGTCGGCGGCGCGGCAGCGGGCGATGAAGTCGGCGACAGACAACGCCGAGGACCTGATCCGCAGCTACACCCGGCAGGCCAACCGGGCCCGGCAGGACGCCATCACCCAGGAGATCTCCGAGATCGTCGGCGGTGCCAACGCCCTGTCATCGGCCTCCTGACATGATCCGGCGGCGCGCGACCGGGAGACGAGGTCGTCCCCCATGTCGTCGCGTCGCCGGAAACATTAGGTGACACTGGACACAGGGCGCCCTCGCGCGGAAGGGCGTGTCATCGAGGTGAGGCACCGTCGGGGGACAAGCACCCACCTCATCTCGATCACCCGGACCAGCCGACACCGAGAGACGACGACAACGTAGAAGTACGGCGCCGCCGACGAGGCGGGCGGGGACGCGCCCGCCTCGTCGACGGTGCCGGAGGTGCCAGAGAGTACGGCTAGCCCGAGGCTGCGGCGACGGGCAATGATGGGAAACTGAGGACGCCATGACCGTCACCACCAGCTCGCCGGCCACGGCTGAGGGCCGGACCCCGGGGATCGGCCGGGTCGCCCGAGTCATCGGACCGGTCGTCGACGTGGAGTTCGCGCCGGACGAGCTCCCAGAGATCTACCAGGCACTTGAGGTCGACCGCACGATCAGCGGCGAGACCCGGACGCTGACGCTGGAGGTCGCCCAGCACATCGGCGACAACACGGTGCGCGCCATCGCCATGCAGCAGACCGATGGTCTGGTCCGCGGCGCCGTCGTGCGGGACACCGGCGCGCCGATCACTGTGCCCGTCGGCGACGCCACCAAGGGGCACGTGTTCAACGTGCTCGGCACCCCGCTCGACGTCGAGAAGGTCGACGCCGAGACGCGGTGGTCGATCCACCGGGCGGCGCCGGCGTTCGACCAGCTCGAGTCCAAGACCGAGATGTTCACCACCGGGATCAAGGTCATCGACCTGCTCGCCCCGTACGTGCGAGGCGGCAAGATCGGCCTGATGGGCGGTGCCGGCGTCGGCAAGACCGTCATCATCCAGGAGATGATCCGCCGGGTCGCCAAGGAGTTCGGTGGCGTGTCGGTGTTCGCCGGCGTCGGTGAGCGCACCCGCGAGGGCAACGACCTGTTCCTGGAGATGACCGAGGCCGGCGTCATCGACGACACCGCCCTCGTCTTCGGCCAGATGGACGAGCCGCCCGGCACCCGGCTGCGGGTGGCGCTGGGCGCGCTGACCATGGCCGAGTACTTCCGGGACGTCCAGAAGCAGGACGTGCTGCTGTTCATCGACAACATCTTCCGGTTCACCCAGGCGGGTTCGGAGGTGTCCACCCTGCTCGGCCGGATGCCGTCCGCCGTGGGTTACCAGCCGACGCTCGCCGACGAGATGGGCGTGCTCCAGGAGCGCATCACCTCGACCCGCGGCCACTCGATCACGTCGCTGCAGGCCATCTACGTGCCTGCGGACGACCTGACCGACCCCGCGCCGGCGACGACGTTCACCCACCTCGACGCCAACACCGTGCTCGACCGGTCCATCTCCGACCTGGGCATCTACCCGGCCGTGAGCCCGCTCGACTCGAACTCCCGGATCCTCGACGCCCGCTACCTGGGCCAGGAGCACTACGACACGGCCCGCGAGGTGCAGCGGATCCTGCAGCGCTACAAGGACCTGCAGGACATCATCGCCATCCTCGGCATCGACGAGCTCTCCGAAGAGGACAAGATCCTCGTCAACCGGGCCCGGCGGATCCAGCGGTTCCTGTCGCAGCCGTTCTTCGTCGCGGAGCAGTTCACCAACATCCCCGGCAAGTTCGTGCCGCTCGACGAGACCATCGACTCGTTCAAGCGGCTCTCCCAGGGCGACTACGACCACCTGCCCGAGCAGGCGTTCTTCATGTGCGGTGGCATCGAGGACGCGGAGAAGAACGCGGAGAACCTGTAATGCCGATCCGGGTGGCGATCGTCTCGCCCGAGCAGGAGGTGTGGTCCGGCGACGCCGACATGGTCGTCGCCCGGACCACCGACGGTGATCTCGGCGTGCTGCCCGGCCACGTGCCGCTGCTCGGGGTGCTGGTCCCGGGTGGCACGGTGCGGGTCAAGACCGGCGGCCGGGAGATCTCGGCGCAGGTCGACGGCGGCTTCATCTCCGTCACCCACCAGGGCGTCAGCATCCTGGCCGAGACGGCCACGCTGAGCTGAGCTTCTCGGCGGGGCCCGACACCGGGCCCCGAACAGGCCAGGCCTGGCCTGGCCGCCGAGGCAGTCATGGGCGCGTTCCCTGCGGGGGACGCGCCTTCGCTCGTTACCGGGGCCGGCCGCGCCCCGGTTCGTCGCGGTCACATGTCCAGCAGGAACTTCAGCGCCTCGGTCATCCGGAGCAGATGGTCGGGGCCCACGACACCGAGGCGGCGGGCGAACCGTTGCTGCGACACCGACTTGACGTCCTCGACCTTGGCGTAGCTCGTCTGGTGCAGGCCCGTGCCGCCGGGCCCGAGCTCGACGTGGGAGGGCAGTTCCCGGCGGGTCCTGGTGACGGGCACGACGATCGACAGGCCCGCGCGGCTGCGGTTGAGCCGATCCGCGGAGACGACCACCGCCGGCCGGCGCAGCCCCTGCTCATGGCCGATCGGCTCACCGAAGTCGACCATCCACACCTCGCCGCGGCGAGGTGAGATCACTCCAGCCCGTCCCGCAGGGTCGGCGACTCGGCCGCGCGCTCGGCGTCGAGCTCGTCCCAGCCGGCCGGGTCGTCGGCGAGCTGGTCGTACCCCTGCTCGAACCCACGCCAGAACAGCTCACGCTCGTAGGCCTCGACGGCGGAGTCGATGATGGTCTGCATCTGCTGGCCGGTGGACGCGGCCATGGCCGCGACCCGCTGCCGCGTCCGGTCACTCACGCGCACCGTCGTACTCATGATCGCCAGTCTACAATTCGGTTGACTGGACTGTCGACCCTCCGGTATGTGCCTGACTCCACCGAGGCGGCTGGTCAGGCGTGCGCGCCCGGGCGCCACAGCACATCCCCCTGTGGGTTCGCCACTCGGGCGAGAATGAACAGCAGGTCCGACAGGCGGTTGAGGTACCGGGCGGGCAGCGGGCCGGTCCGCTCGGGTTCGGCGTCGAGCAGAGCCCAGACGGAGCGCTCGGCGCGGCGGGCCACGGTGCGGGCGGTGTGCAGCAGGGCGGCTCCCGGCGTGCCGCCGGGCAGGATGAACGAGTCGAGCTTCGGCAGGTCGGCGTTGAAGCGGTCACACGCCTGCTCCAGCCGGTCCACGTAGGCCGCGGTGATCCGCAGCGGGGGATAGGCCGGCTCGGCCACGACCGGCGTGCACAGGTCCGCGCCGACGTCGAACAGGTCGTTCTGGACCTGCCCGAGCACCGCCCGCACGTCGTCCGCGAGCCCGCCGAGGGCGAGCGCCACGCCGATCGCCGCATTCGCCTCGTCGACGTCCGCGTAGGCGGCCAGCCGCGAATCCGTCTTCGCCACCCGGGACATGTCGCCCAGCGCCGTCGTGCCGTCGTCCCCGGTACGGGTGTAGATCCGGGTGAGGTGTACCGCCATGCCCCCACTCTAGGCAGGCGCCACCCGACCGGCGACGGTGTCGGGCCGGGGTCAGAGGCGGGCGTGGAGCATGGTCGCGTCGTCGCTCATGCCGAAGCGGGGGAAACGCGAGCAGGTCGGATCGGCGCGCTCGGCGGCCCGTAGCCGGTCCAGCAGCTCGGACTCGCGGCTCGCCGCGATCTCGTCGAGCAGCTCGGCGTCGTCGCGGACCAGGCCGAAGGGTCGAACGGCGCGGGCGAATCCGTCGGACATCGCCACCAACTCCGTCCCCGGCGCCACGGCGAACGTGGCGACGAAGGCATGCTCGGCGGCGGCCGGCACATCCGACAGAACCCAGGAGCCCCGCGGGGTGTTGCGCCACTGTCGACGCTGCCAGTTCAGGACGCGGGCCCGGGCGTAGGCGTCGGCGGCCTCGTCGCCGCGAGCGAGCTCGGCGCGGACTCGGTCGAGCAGGGCTTCCTCCACCCCGGCGAACTGCGGATCGACGAACTCGACCGGGGCAGCGCCGGGCTGGCGCAGCAGGACGGGGCTGTCGCCGAGCAGGCACAGGTCGAGCCGATCGTCGAGGACGCGGGCCAGGCTCAGCGTGGCCGTCGGGAAGCCGTCGGCCGGCAGTCCGGCTCGCCGCCCCTCGGACCGGACGTGGCCGATGAGGTCCCGCAGCACCGCCCGCAGCGGACGGCCCTCCCACGGCACCCCGGCCAGGTACGCGTCGGCCACCGCGCTGAGCCAGGCCGCCGGGGAACGGCCGTCCACCCGGACCTCGTCGCCCAACGGGGTCGCGCCGTCGATCACCCACAGCCCGTCCGGCCGCCAGCCGGCCGCATCCTCGTTATGCGGCTTGTCCGACCGACTGATGGACCGCAGTACCCGCACCCGTCGGCCCCCACCAGGTCATGAGAAAACCCGCCGTCACGAGTATGACCCCGACGATCGCGGGGGCGAGCCGACGCCAGGCGGACCCGCCGCCGCCCGCCGTGCCGATGAGCAGGACGTGGAAGCCCCAGAAGACCAGCAGCGTGACGCCGCCGGCCAGGGTGAGCAGTCCCGCGGCCGGGCGGGCCGGCTGGCCGGCCGCGATGTTCGCCGCCGTCGTGATGAAGGCGATCACGGCGGCGAGCAGGCCCATGATCTCCAGTACCTGGCTGCGAATCTGCTGCAGCTCGCGGGTCGCCTCCTCCTGGCGGGCGCCGAGGCGCTCGGCCTCCTGGGTGTACTGGATCCGTGACCGGATGAGCTGGTAGTCACCGATGCGCAGGGCGTACTCGGCGCCGGTCGAGTCCTCGTCCTCGATCGCCCGCGCAATGCTGGCGCGGGCGGCGGTGAACGCACCCCGCAGCGTGGCGATCCTGGCATGGGTTGCGTGGTAGCGGGCGTACCGGCCGTCGCTGAGCGCGATGGCCTGACGGACGTGCCGTTCGGCGTCCAGCAGCAGGCGTGGGTCGCTGTCAGGATCGCGTTCATGACGGTCCGCGATGACCTCGGCGGCCAGGTGAAGTACACCAGGAACGGTCGCCAACCGCTCGACGGCCTCGACGGCGAAGGTCAACGCGGCGTCGAGGTTCGCGGGGTCGTCGCCGAGCGAGGCGTAGTACTCGGCCTGCAGGTAGAAGAACATCGGGTGCCGGCCGAACCGAGACTGGTAGCGGTCGGTGTTTGCGCGGTGCCGGCGGTGGTCCTTGCGTCGCCAGGCTCGTGCCTGCAGGCAGTAGAAGGCGTTGAACCGGGTCTGTTCGGGCAGGTCGGCGTCCTCGATGATCGCGGCAAGGGCCTCGTCGTCCGCATCCGGCCCGGCCAGCAACGCTCGAGCGGCGGTGCCGAATCCCGGATCGGTCTCCGGCGGCAGGTCCGCCAACCGTTGTCCGAGCCTGTCGCTCACACCGGTATCCGGGTGACAAAGGGTAAGTTCCGCCTAGGCATTCGGTGAGCGTAGCCGGAGTGACACTCCACGAGAACGGGTCGATTCTGTGCATCCGGCGCAGGTGCAGGCCAGGTTCGTGCCGGCGTTCGCGGTGCGGGTGAGCGATGCCGTGGCCGGGCGGGGAGAGCCGTTTGTCCGGGCTCACGACGGGGTGTCCGGGGTGGCGGCGGACGGACCGGGATGAGGTGAGCGCGCAGGGTGGTGGGGGGCAATCCGGTGGGTGCCGGTGAAGATCTTCGACGCAGGACCTAGCATCGAGGTCCGTGGAGCGCTTCGTCGTGACAGGCGGCACCCGGCTAGTCGGCGAGGTCGCCGTCCCGGGCGCGAAGAACTCGGTTCTCAAACTCATGGCCGCGAGCCTGCTGGCCGCCGGTCGCACGAGCCTGACCGCCGTTCCGGACATCCTCGACGTCACCGTGATGTCGGAGGTACTGGTCGGACTCGGCGCGACGGTGGAGCGGGATGTCGGCGGTGGCCTGCTCGGCATCGACGTTCCCGAGACGCCAGGGTTCTCGGCCGACGGCGAGCTCGTGCGGCGGATCCGGGCGTCGGTGGCGGTGCTCGGCCCGCTGGTCGCCCGCTGCGGGGAGGCACGGGTCGCCCTGCCCGGAGGTGACGCGATCGGCTCGCGGGCGCTCGACATCCACGTCAACGGGCTGGCCAAGCTCGGGGCGCTGGTGGACGTCGAGGGCGGCGCGCTGGTGGCGCGCTGCTCGGGTCGGCTGCAGGGCGCGTCGATCTGGCTGGATTTCCCGAGCGTCGGCGCCACCGAGAACCTCCTCATGGCCGGCGTCCTCGCCAAGGGTACGACCGTGATCGACAACGCCGCGCAGGAACCCGAGATCGCCGACCTCTGCGCGATGCTCACCGCCATGGGCGGGCGCATCGACGGCGCGGGCTCGTCCACCCTGGTGATCGACGGCGTGGACGCGCTGTCCCCGGTCGAGCACCGGACGGTGCCGGACCGCATCGTCGCCGGCACGTACGCGATCGGTGCGCTGATGACCGGCGGCGACGTCATGATCCGGCATGGCCGGGCCGGGCATCTCGGGATCGTGCTGGAAAAACTGGTGCAGGCCGGTGCGGAGGTCGACGTCCGCGACGACGGGTTCCGCGTGGTCGGCCGCGACCGCCCACGCTCGATCGACGTCGTGACCCTGCCCTACCCGGGGTTCCCGACGGACCTGCTGCCGCAGATCATCGCGCTGGAGGCGATCAGCAGTGGGACGTCGCTGATCACCGAGAACGTCTTCGACAGCCGCTTCGTGTTCTGCCGCGAGCTGCACAAGCTGGGCGCGGACCTGCGCACCGACGGCCATCACGTCATCGTGCGGCCCGCGGACCGGCTGAGGGCGGCCCGGGTGATGGCGTCGGACGTGCGGGCCGGCGCGGGCCTGGTGCTCGCCGCCCTCGTCGCCGAGGGTGAGACCGAGGTGACGGACGTCTACCACATTGATCGTGGCTATGCCGGCTTCGTCGAGAACATGACCGCGCTCGGCGCCGACATCCGGCGGGTCTCCGACCTGGCGGTGGCCTGAGCCGCCGTCTCGGGTCCCTGCCGTCTCGGGTCTTGAGCCGTCTCGGGTCTTGAGCCGCCTCAGGTCTGCGAGGACAGCCCGCCGGGCGGGGTGGCCAGGGCGCGGGCGGCCCGGGCCGCGTCGGCGCCGAAGACGAGCACGTGCCGGCGCTGCCGGGGCCGGGACAGGATGTTGCCGGCGGCGTCGATGTGCAGCGGGGTCATCGCCATCGCCCAGGTGGAGCGGATGCCCTGCCTGCGCAGGGCGGCCCGGGCCCGGCTCACCTCGGCCGGGGTGTCGACGACGGCGACGGGGACGAGCAGCCCGAAGTCGTGGCCGAGCAGGACCCCGCGGGGCAGTGCCCGCAGCGGGGCGGACGCCCAGCGCGCCATGACCATCAGCAGCCCCACGGTCAGCATCGCCAACGCCGGTTCGACGAAGAACTGCGCCGAGTTCATGGCCACCTGGCACCTCCGAATCACCGCGCCGCGGCCGGGTCACGGGGGGCGCGCGGGAGCCTCGGACGGAGCTCCTTGCCCGTCGACATCCGGCTTCCATGGTCCCAGACGCACGGCGGATCGGCAGGAGTTCCCGCCCCAATCCGTCCTGATCCCGTCGGCGGAATCCGACAGAGGAAACATCGCGCGGCGACGGCTGGGATCATCGAGGTAACCGGCCCCGACCCCCCGTGGCCGAGCGACGACGGTTCGGACGAGGCGAGAGGGCGTGAGGCGGTCCGTCATGCGCGGAACCGCACCTGGGTGCTACCCGCGGTCGGCGCGGATAGCTGGTAGCGCCGGCATCACGGTGAGCAGGGGCGCCGGGCGGCCGGGGACGGGAGACCACATGAACAACGACGTCAACGTGGTGGACATGTACGGTCCGGTCGGGGCAGGCGGCCGCTGCGGGCAGGCGGTGCGGCTGGTGGGCAGGGTGGATGTGCGGACGGTGGGCACGCTGCGGTCCCTGCTGCACGCGGCCATCGACAACGGCAGCGGGCCGCTGCGCGTCGACGTCGCCGGGCTGGAGCTCGGCGACCATGCGGCGCTCGGGGTGCTGCTCGGCGGGGCGCGCCGGGCCAGGGCGGCGGGCCGATCGATGGTTCTCGTCGACGTGCCGAGCGCGCTGGGGCGGATGTTCGCCGCCGACCGGCTCGGGCGGCTGCTGCGGTTCGAGGAGGCGACCGAGCTGGTGCACGTCGGGCACGCCTGAACCGTCGCACGGCGCCGCCCTCGCGGTCGGCGACCGGGCGAAGCGGACCGAACCTGGCTGGATGCGTACCGTCATCCCGGGCGCGCCCGCGTGCCGACTGGACATCCGATGCGGCATGCTTGCCGGGTACCTGCTGATCGGGTACTGCTTTCGGGTCACTGGCCCGGCTGATGGCATGGTGGACGCCGGACGGAGGTCTGCAGGACGTGGAGGTGCCCGCCCGAGTGGATATCGCCGGTGAACGCGGTGCGCGGCCCGCGGGGCTTCTCGGCGTGCGTGAGTTGCGTCCGGCCGTCGTGGCTGCGGCGTTCCTCGTCGCGGTCCTCATCGGCGTGTCCATCGGCTACGCGACCGCCGACCGCGGCGCGGGCTCGGGCGCAACCGGCACGGCGACGGCCACCTCCGCGCCCGAGCTGTCCCCGGCCATGCGTGCCCCGTTCTGGTCGACGTCGCGCCATCCTGGCCAGGCGCACCAGGTGCGGGTCACGGACGAGCTTGATCCGGTGGTCCTGCGGCTGGCCTTGCAGTGGACCGTCGCCAACCAGATCAAGGCGGCGGGCGGGGACGGCAGCATCACCGCCAGACAGGTGACCGTGCTGGACGGCATGTACTTCGGCGCCATCGAGGGAGTCGACGCCGCCCAGGACGAGTTCTGGTCGGTCGGCCGCATCATGGTCAGCGGCACGACTGCGCCGCCGGACCCGCATGTGTGGCGCCGGGTCGGCACCAGCCCATGGACGATCGTGGCCAACGGGCAGGGTGCCTGCGACAAGATTCCCGCGCCCCTGCTCCAGGTCTGGAAGGGCCAGCCGCCGCCCTGTATCGGCTGAGCCGTCCCGCGCTGACCACAGCCGGGGGAGCGGTCGGCGAGCGCAGGCGGGTGGTCCGAACTAGCCTCGTCCCGTCGCCCGCGGTCCGCGCGGGCCCGGGGCAGCGCGGCCCCGACCGCCGGTCGGCCACCCGGCCGGCCCCGGGCGCGGGGAGAGGCAGCGGCCATGACGGATCTGTATGCCCGTTCGAACACCCGCTCGGCGCAGCGGCGCAGGGTGGATCAGGACCAGCCGTCGCCGGCCCCGGTCCGGTCGGCTCCGGCGGGGCCTGACGGCCGGCCCGGGCAGCGCGACCAGGCGTGGATCATCCGCACCTACGCGGGGCATTCCAGCCCCGCCGAGAGCAACGCGTTGTACCGCCGAAACCTGGCGAAGGGGCAGACCGGCCTGTCGGTGGCCTTCGACCTGCCCACGCAGACGGGCTACGACCCCGATCATCCGCTCGCCCGCGGCGAGGTCGGCCGGGTCGGTGTGCCGATCGCGCACCTCGGCGACATGCGCGGGCTGTTCGACGGGATCCCGCTGGCCGGCACCAACACGTCGATGACGATCAACGCCACCGCCATGTGGCTGCTCGCGCTCTACCAGGTCGTCGCGCAGGAGCAGGGCGCCGACCCGGCCGAGCTGGCCGGCACCACCCAGAACGACATCATCAAGGAGTACCTCTCCCGCGGGACGTACGTCTTCCCGCCGGGGCCGTCGCTGCGGCTGGTGACCGACCTGATCGCCTACTCGGTGGCGGAGCTGCCGCGGTGGAACCCGATCAACATCTGCAGCTACCACCTGCAGGAGGCCGGGGCGACCCCGGTGCAGGAGCTCGCGTTCACGATGTGCTCGGCGATCGCCGTGCTCGACGCCGTGGCGGCCATGGGAACGTTCCCCGCCGCGCGGATGGGGGAGGTGTGCGCCCGGATCTCGTTCTTCGTCAACGCCGGGGAGCGGTTCGTCGAGGAGATGTGCAAGATGCGGGCGTTCGGGCAGCTGTGGGACGACCTGCTGCGCACCCGGTACGAGGTGGGTGACCCATCCGCGCGCCGGTTCCGCTACGGCGTGCAGGTCAACTCGCTCGGGTTGACCGAGGCCCAGCCGGAGAACAACGTCATCCGAATCGTGCTGGAGACCCTCGGCGTCACCCTGTCGAAGGACGCGCGGTGCCGGGCGCTGCAGCTACCGGCCTGGAACGAGGCGCTCGGCCTGCCCAGGCCGTGGGACCAGCAGTGGTCCCTGCGCGTCCAGCAGATCCTCGCCCACGAGACCGACCTGCTGGAGTACGACGACCTGTTCACCGGCTCGCCCGTCGTCGCCGAACGGGTACGTCGGCTGGTGGCGGACGCGACCGCCGAGATCGACCGGGTCCAGGCGATGGGTGGGGCGGTGGCGGCCGTGGAAAGCGGCTACCTGAAGTCGGCGCTGGTCTCCGCCCAGGCGGGCCGCCGTGCGCGGATCGAGAGCGGCGAGGATGTCGTCGTCGGGGTGAACCGGTTCACCGAGACCGAGCCGAGCCCGTTGCTCGCCGAGCTCGACACGGCGATCCAGACGGTCGACCCGGCCGTCGAGCCCGCGGCCCGGGAGTCGCTCGTCGCCTGGCGGGCCGGGCGCGATCCGTCCGCCGTCCAGGAGGCGCTGCTCGGGCTGCGCACGGCCGCCGGCACCGAGGCGAACCTCGTCCCCGCGACGCTGGCCTGTGCGCGGGCGGGCGTCACCACCGGGGAGTGGGCCGACACGCTGCGCGAGGTGTTCGGTGAATACCGCGCACCGACCGGGGTGAGCGGCGCCGTCGGAGTCGGAGTCGGCGGGGACGGAGTGGGCGGGGACGGGGGCGCGGGTGCGGGTGTGACCGGGCTGGAGGAACTGCGTGCCCTGGTGGCCCGCACGGGGGCGCAGCTCGGGCGGCCGGTGAAGATGCTCGTCGGCAAGCCCGGCCTCGACGGCCACTCCAACGGCGCGGAGCAGATCGCCGTGCGCGCCCGCGACGCCGGCTTCGAGGTCGTCTACCAGGGGATCCGGCTGACCCCCGGGCAGCTCGTGGCCGCCGCGGTCGAGGAGGACGTGCACGTCGTCGGCCTGTCGGTGCTTTCCGGGGCGCACCTGGACCTGGTGGGCGAGGTGCTCGGCGGGCTGCGTGCCGCCGGCGCCGGGGAGATCCCCGTCGTCGTCGGCGGCATCATCCCCCCGGCGGACGCCCGCGAGCTGGCCCGCCTCGGCGTGGCCGCGGTGTTCACGCCCCGGGACTATGAGCTCAGCGCCATAATTCGCGGCGTCGTGGACGTCGTACGGTCGAAGCATGTCCTCGACCACCCCTGACGCGGCCGAACCCACCCGGCCCGGCTCGGCACCGGGCGGCTCGCGCGCCGGTCCGAAGGCCGGTCCGGACGCCGGTCCGACCCTGGATGACGCCATCGCCCTCGCCACCCGGGTCCACACCGGCCAGATCGACAAGGGCGGCGAGGAGTACATCGGCCATCCGCTGCGCGTCATGGCAACGGTCGCCCGCACCGCCGAGGCCGCCGGCGTGGACCCGCACACCGCCCAGCTCGCCGCCGTCCTGCACGACGTCGTCGAGGACAGCGACACCACGCTCGCGGATCTCACGGCCGCCGGCTACCCCGCGCCCGTCGTCGCCGCCGTCGACGCGCTGTCGCACCGTCCTGACGAGCCGATGCAGGACTACCTGGCCCGTGTCGCCGCCGACCCGCTCGCCGTCGTCGTCAAGCGAGCGGACATGCAGGACAACTCCGACCCCGTCCGCCTCGGCCGGCTGGCCCCGGAGCAGGCCGACCGCCTCGCCACCCGCTACGCCGGGCGCCGCGAGCTCCTCGACGACCTCGTCTCCGCCCGCAACATCCGTTCCGCCCGCAACATCCGTTCCGCCAGCGACGTCGGTCCCGGCCGCAGGTGAGCACCGGCGGCCACCGGACGGCGGGGCGGTCAGGGGGGTCGCGATAACGTGACGTCATGCGGCTTGTCATCGCTCGGTGCAGTGTCGACTACGTCGGACGGCTCACCGCCCATCTGCCGAGTGCCGTCCGACTGGTGCTCGTCAAGGCGGACGGGTCGGTGTCGATCCACGCCGACGGGCGGGCCTACAAGCCGCTGAACTGGATGAGCCCGCCGTGTGTCATCGCGCAGGAGCCGGGGGTCTGGCGGGTGACCAACCGGGCCGCCGAGCAGCTCGTCATCACCCTCGAGGAGATCCTCCACGACTCCAGCCACGAGCTGGGCGTCGACCCGGGGCTGCGCAAGGACGGCGTCGAGGCGCACCTGCAGGTCCTGCTCGCCGACCGGCCGGACGCGATCGCCTCGGGACTCACCCTGATCCGCCGCGAGTACGAGACCGGGATCGGGCCGGTCGACCTGCTCTGCCGCGACAGCGACGGATCCACCGTGGCCGTCGAGATCAAACGCAAGGGCGAGATCGACGGGGTCGAGCAGCTCACCCGCTACCTCGTCCGGCTGGATGCGGACCCGGCGCTGCCGCACCCGGTGCGGGGCATCCTCGCCGCGCAGTCGATCACTCCGCAGGCCCGGCTGCTGGCCGCGGACCGAGGTCTCGGCTGCGCCGTCGTGGACTATGACGAGCTGCGCGGCCTCGAACCCTCCATCCCCACCCTGTTCTGACCGACCGTTGGTCGCGGTGGATTCTGCCGAGAAATCCGCCGAATCCGCCGAACCCGAAGTGGTCCGACGGCGAAGCATCTTTTGTTTGCGAACCTGCCGTCGAAACCCGGGGACACCGTCCGGCGGCACGGCCGACAGTCTCGCCTTTCGGCGGCATTTCCGTGCCGCTTGCCGGAAAATAGCCTGACGGCTGCTGTCCTGCCTCGCGGTGCGGCTCTGATTGATCTCGGGCCGGCTGGTGGAAAGGCTGGGAGAATCGACGGATCCGCGGTTCGACACCGCGCGGCCCGCGACTTTCGGCGCATTGTCGTCGGGCTGCCGCGACGACCTTGAGGAGCCTGGGCATGGTCAATGGGGCCCGGCGGGGAACGCATGCACACGGCAGCTCGGAAACAGCTACCCGGAGCGGCGCCGGTACCGCGACGAATACGGCGGACGAAACGGCCACGACCGCACCGGCGGTCGCGGGGACAGCGGTCGCGAGGGCAGCGGGCGGCAGGGCAGCGGGCGGCGCCGCGGCGCGGTGGCAGCGGATCGGGGTGGTCGGGCTCGGCACCATGGGGGCCGGCATTGCCGAGGTGCTGGCCGGGGCGGGGCTCGACGTCGTCGGCGTCGAACGGGACACCGACGCGCTGGCCCGGGCCCGCGCGCGAATCGAACACTCCCTGGACCGGGCGGCCCGCCATGGCCGGCTCGCCGACACCGCCCGCGGTGAGCTGCTCGGCCGGCTGAGCCTCGGCACCGAGCTCGCCGCGGTGGCCGGCTGTGATCTGGTGATCGAGGCCGTCGACGAGCGGCTCGACGCCAAGACCGCGCTGTTCGCCCGGCTCGACGAGGTCTGTCCGCCGGCGACCGTCCTGGCGACGAACACCAGCTCCCTGTCGGTGACGGAGCTCGCCGCGGGTACCGGCCGTTCGGGCCGGGTGCTCGGCATGCACTGGTTCAACCCGGCGCCGGTGATGGGCCTGGTCGAGGTCGTCCGCACGGTGGTGACCGACGCCGACGCGCTGGCCGCGGTCGTCTCGTTGGTGGGTGCGGTCGGCAAGACGGCTGTCGTCGCCGCGGACCGGGCCGGGTTCATCGTCAACGGGCTGCTGTTCGGCTACCTCAACAACGCGGTCCGGATGGCCGAGGCGCGCTTTGCCACCCGGGCGGACATCGACGCCGCGATGCGGCTTGGCTGCGGTCATCCGATGGGCCCGCTGGCCCTGCTCGACCTCATCGGCCTCGACGCGGCGCACGCCATCCTCGCGTCGATGTACGACCAGACCCGCGATCACCTCCACGCCCCGGCGCCGCTGCTCGGCCAGCTCGTCGCGGCCGGCCTGCTGGGCCGCAAGACCGGCCGCGGCTTCTACACCTACCCGGCGACGGACTCGCCGGAGGCGCCGCCCGAGGACCCCGGCGGCACGGACTCCGGCGCGGACTCCGGCGCGGCGGTGCGGGTCCGGTCGGTCGGAATCGTGGGCAGCGGCACGATGGCGCGGGGCATCGCCGAGGTACTGGCCCGATCGGGCCATGACGTCGTCCTGCGGGCCCGGCGGCCGGACGCCGCCGACGCGGTGTTCGGCCGGGTCGAGGCGTCGCTGGCGGCGGCGGTCGCCAAGGGCCGGCTGTCCGACGACGACCGCGACGCCGCCCTTGGCCGGCTGCGCGTGACCACGGATCTCGGCGAGCTCGGCGGCTGCGACGTGCTGCTCGAGGCGGTCGTCGAGGACCTGGCGGTCAAGCGGGAGCTGTTCACCGATCTGGACAAGGTCGCCCGGCCCGGCGCCGTGCTGGCGACCACCACGTCCTCACTGCCGGTCGTCGAATGTGCCACGGCGACCCGGCGGCCCGAGGACGTCGTCGGCATGCACTGGTTCAACCCGGCCCAGGTGATGCGCCTGGTCGAGGTGGTACCCACGGTGCTCACCGGGGACGGGGCGACGGCGACGGTGACGGCGCTGGCGCGGGCGGCGGGCCGGCACCCGGTGCGCTGCGCCGACCGGGCCGGCTTCATCGTCAACGCGTTGCTGTTCCCCTACCTGAACGACGCCGTGAAGATGCTGCAGGCGAACTACGCCACGATCGAGGACATCGACACGGCGATGACGGTCGGCTGCGGCCATCCGATGGGCCCGTTCGCCCTCGCCGACGTGGTCGGGCTCGACGTCACCCTCGCCATCACCCGCTCGCTGTACGAGCAGTTCCGCGAGCCGGGCTACGCCCCGGCGCCGCTGCTGGAGCATCTCGTTCGGGCCCGTTTCCTGGGCCGCAAGACCGGTCGGGGCTTTCTCACGCATCCTCGCCGGTAGTCCGGAGCCGGGGGCCGCCGAACCCGGGGGACGCCGAAGCGGGGACGCCGAACCGGGGGTATCGAGGCGGGGATTGCGCCGCCCGAGGCACGGCGCCGGCGGGGTCGCCGGATCGAAGCGTCCCAGGCAGGACATGGCACGCCGTGGGGGCGCCGTCCGTTGACAGATGACGGCCGGCGCCGCGGTCGCCCGTGGACGGTGCCGGATGCGGCACTAGGATGTCGCCGGTCGGCGGGAAGTCCTGGTTCGCACAAGAGGAGACGCGACGGCGATGGTCACGCTCGACAAGGACGCCGTGCGGCAGTTCGGTCGGGAGATAACGATGTTTCTTCCCGATCTGGTCATCATGCTGCGGCGGGTCGTCGCCGATCCGCGGGTGCCGCAGTCCGCGAAGGTCGAGGCCGCGGCGGCGCTGGCCTACCTGGTGTCGCCGCGTAACCGGTTGACGAACATGATCCCCGTGGTGGGCCAGCTCGACGACGTCGCCATCGTCGCCTTCGCGTTCCGCCGGCTGGTCGTCGGCGCCGGCGAGCCGATCCTGCGCGAGCACTGGCGAGGCAGCGACCGCGCCTTCCAGGTACTCGTCGGCGCGTCCTCGGCCCTGGCGAGCCCGGCCGGGGCACTGCGCAAGGCGAAGGTGGCCCGGTCGCTGGTGGCGGCCGGGATCGACCGGGTCCGCGGGGCCGCACCGGGCGGCGCCGGTGCTGGAGG
>NZ_JAMQQF010000270.1 GCF_023716945.1 Frankia sp. AiPs1
CCGCCGGCCGCGCCCCCCCCGGCCCGGCCCCCCCCCGCCCGCGCCGCCGCCGCCGAGGTGGAGACCCGGCGGCAGGGCGTCAGCCTCGACCAGGAGGAGATCCTCGACGCCGAGCGGGAGGCGACCGTCATCCGCGAGTTCGAGCCGATCCTGCTGCCTGGGCTGATCCAGATCAGCGAATACGCCCGCCGGGTCGTGAACGGATATCACCGCATCACCATCGGTGGCGACGAGGGCGCGTGGTATCAGCGGACCGCGGAGAAGGTCAGCCTGCGGATCAGACGGCAGAATCTGCTCTATGACGCGACCCGGCGGTTCGAGTTCATCCTGATGGAGTCGGTCCTCGGTAATCGCTTCGCGCCGCCGGAGTACATGATCGCGCAGATCAAGCGGATTGCCGCGGTGGCGGAGCTGGACAACGTCACGGTTCGGATCGTGCCGAGCTCGGCCGAGCTGGAGTATCCGCACGTGCAGGGATTCACGATTCTCGATGACAGGCTGGTCGTGGTGGAGACACTGGAAGCCACCGGTTTCAGTCATCCGGACCAGGTCCGGATCTACGCGAAGATCTTCGAGGAGTATGCGGCGCTGACCGCGTCCGACCTCGACGAGATTCTCGCCGGGTACACGCGCAGCTACGCCGAACTCCTCGCGCCCCGCCGCCCCGCGGCAGGCGCCGCGATCGGTCCCGGCGCCGCGATCGGTCCCGGCGCCGCGAGCCCCGGCGCCACGCCGGGTGAACCCATCCCGGGTGGGGAGCTCAGTCCACCGCCGGGAACAGCCGCTCCAGAATGATCGCCACCCCGTCCTCGTCGTTCGACGCGGTGATCTCGTCGGCGGCGGCGAGGACGTCTGGATGGGCGTTGGCGACGGCCACCGAGTACCCGGCCCAGGCGAACATCGGCAGGTCGTTCGGCATGTCCCCGAAGGCGATGACGTCGCGGGCGGTCATCCCGCGCTCGGCGGCGAGCTCCGCCAGTGCCACGGCCTTGGACACTCCGGGCCCGGCGATCTCCACCAGGTCCACGCTCGATGTCGTGACCACGGCGTCCGTCCCGGCGAGTTCGACGATCGCGTCGTACACCTCGGTGAACGGCTGACCACCACGCCGCACCAGCAGCTTTGTCGCCGGCAGGGCGACCAGTAGCTCGGGGAACGCCGCGACCAGCTCCCCAGGGTCCGGCCACATCGTCTCGAAGGCCGGCTCCCGGCCGAACCGGACGCCGCTCTCCACGGCGAACACGGCGTCCGGTACGGCGGCGCGAATGGCCTGGGCCAACCGCAGCGCCGTGGCCTGCTCGAGAAACCGGTGACTGACCGGAACGCCGGCGTCGAGGTCGAAGACGAGCGCTCCGTTCGCGCAGATGGCGAGGCCGGAGGCCGAGGTCTGCGCCACCACGCCCGCCATCACCCGGCTCGGCCGCCCGGTGACGAACACGACGGTCGCACCGGACCGTTCCACCCGTCGCAGGGCCGCGCGGGTGCGTGCCGAGACGGTGCCGTCGCTGCGGATCAGCGTCCCGTCCAGATCCGTGGCGACGAGGGCAGGCGGGGACACAGTGACTCAGTCAACCAGCAACGTGCCGCGCAGTCGGCGTGATCCGCCAGCGTCGTGCCTGGCGCAGGGGCGGCGCAGGCGCGCTGCGCGCACACCCGGCAGTGGTCGTCGGTGTCCGCGACCGATGACGAAGTTTGGCGGGGCGGCCGATGGCGCGGTGACAGGTAGCATGCCGAACATGGTTCCTGCCGATCGGCCCGGGTCGCCGCCGTCCGGGCGTCTCTCCCGACCCGGTGTGGACGGCGATCCGCACCGTCCCGTCGGGGCCGCCGGCGATCCCGGCGCGGCGATCGGCAGCACGCCCACCGCCGCCGGCGCGAATACGGCCAGCGGAAAGACATTCGACGAACTCTTCGCCGAGGTCGCCGACAAATGGCAGCGCCGGGCGCCCGGCTCCGGTACCGTCGCGGCCCTCGACAAGGGCGTTCATCATCTCGGTAAGAAACTCGTCGAGGAGGCCGCCGAGGCCTGGATGGCGGCCGAGTACGAAGGTCGGGAGAGGGCGGCCGAGGAGATCTCCCAGTTGCTGTACTGGAGTCAGCTCCTCATGATTTCCCTGGGTCTTTCCCTGGACGACGTATACTCCCACCTGTGATCACGTCCCTGACCTTTCCCATAGACGCCGAGTAGTGACGATGCTTCGTATTGCGGTTCCTAACAAGGGGTCGCTGTCCGCGGCCTCCAGCCAGTTGCTCGCCGACGCCGGCTACAACGCCCGGCGTGAGTCCGCGGAGCTGGTTATCACCGATGTCGAAAACGACATCGAGTTCTTCTTTCTGCGCCCGCGCGACATTGCCGTGTACGTCGGTTCGGGTCGGCTCGACCTCGGCATCACCGGTCGCGACCTGCTCCTCGACAGCAACGCCGCCGCGGCGGAGTTGCTGCCGCTCGGCTACGCGCACGCCACCTTCCGCTACGCCGCCCCGGAGGGCGCGCTCGCGGACGTGGCGGAGCTGCAGGGCCGGCGGATCGCCACGTCGTTCCCGGCACTGGTGCGGGCGGACCTGGCCGGCCGCGGTGTCACCCCGGCGAGCATCGTGACTCTCGACGGCGCGGTGGAGACGGCGGTGCGGCTCGGGGTCGCGGATGCGGTGGCCGACGTGGTCGAGACCGGCCGCACGCTGCGGGCCGCCGGGCTGGAGCTGCTCGGCGAGCCGGTCCTGCGGTCCGAAGCGATCATCATCGCCAAGCGGGGGGCGGAGCTGTCCACGCCGCACGAGCGGCTGCTGCGCCGTGTGCAGGGCGTCCTCGTCGCTCGGCGGTACGTGATGATGGACTACGACGTGCCGAGCGCGGTGCTGGAAAAGGCGTGTGACATCACGCCTGGCTACGAGTCGCCGACGATTTCACCGCTGCAGCGGGAGGACTGGGTCGCCGTGCGGGCGATGGTGCTCCGCGCGGAGGTCAACCGGACGATGGACGACCTGTGGGATCTGGGTGCCCGGGGGATTCTGGTCTCCGGCATCCAGGCCTGCCGGCTGTAGCACTCACCCTGCCGGCTGTAACGACCGCCGGCGCCTCGCCGCGGCTCGTCCGCTCCCGGACCCCGCCCGGCCCCGGCGGCGGCCGGGCCGGGCGGGGGAGGTCATCCAGGGAGGTCTGAGCCCAGATCCGGGCGATTGTCCGGGGCGGCCCTGGTGGATCAGCGGCCCTGGTGGATCAGCGACGGCTGCCGAGGATCAGCGACATGCCTTCGCTGCGCGTCGCCGTGCTGAGGAACTGGCCGCGCACCGCCGAGGTCACCGTGGTGGCCCCCGGCTTACGCACCCCCCGCATCGACATGCACAGGTGCTCCGCCTCGACGACGACCATCACTCCCCGCGGTTCCAGGACGTCGACGAGAGCATCGGCGACCTGGGACGTCAGGCGTTCCTGGACCTGCGGCCGGCGAGCGTAGAGATCCACCAACCGTGCCAGCTTGGACAGGCCGGTGATCTGACCCCGGTCGTTCGGGATGTACGCGACGTGCGCCCGGCCGGAGAACACCACCAGGTGGTGCTCGCACAGCGACGAGAAGTCGATGTCGCGCACGAGCACCATCTCGTCGTGGCCCTCGTCGAAGACGGTGGTCAGCACGTCGGACGGTTCCCGCCCCAGGCCCTCCACCGCCTCCCGGTAGGCCCGGGCGACCCGGTCCGGTGTCTTGCGCAGGCCCTCCCGGTCCGGGTCCTCGCCGATCCCGATGAGCAGTTCGCGCACAGCGCGCGCCACCCGGTCGTGGTCGAAGGGGCGCACCTGCTGAGGTCTGCGCCGATCCCGGACCGGCGACGCCGAGGGGACCGCCGTGGCGGTGGTCGCGTTACT
The DNA here is from genome assembly GCF_023716945.1 of Frankia sp. AiPs1. Taxonomy (GTDB): domain Bacteria; phylum Actinomycetota; class Actinomycetes; order Frankiales; family Frankiaceae; genus Frankia. Next base: position 3,863 of record NZ_JAMQQF010000270.1, read on the forward strand.
ACCGAGGGCGCTGTTGCTGAGAGCGCTGTCGCCGAGAGCGCTGGGATCGGGAACGCCGAAGCCGTCCGACCCCGGGGCGTTCACCTCTGGCGACGCGCCGGAGCCCACCCGCTCATCCGTGAACACCTCGGGGGAATCGGACGTCAACGGCGTCTCCTGTCGTCGTCGTTCGGCCAGCTCGGCGGGGCCCACGGGTTGGCGATGCGCGGCCCCTCGGGCGGGGCCTCGCCACCGGTCGGAGCCGGCGAACCCGACCCCTGCGGATAGCCCTGGCCCTGCGGATAACCCTGGCCCTGCGGATAAGTCTGTCCCTGGGGGTAACCGTGCCCACCTGGGCCGCCATTCCCGTTTCCGCCGGGACCGACCGGGTTACCGTGCCCGGCCTGATCCGCTCCGGGCGCAGGCGGGGCACCGTTACCCGGGCGACCGGCTGCCCCGTTGCCGTGACCGGGGTCCTTCACCAGGTCGGCGACGCCGGTGGGGACCAGCCCCAGCTCGGCCGGGGTCTGTACCGGCGGGCGATCCGAGGGGATGCGCCGACCGACGCCGGTGTAGATGCCGCGGACGGGTCGCTTCTGCACGGTCGCGAAGACCTCGGCGACATCGTCCTTGCCCAGCGTCTCGATGTCCATCAGCCGCAGCACGAGGTTGTCGAGGACGTCGCGGTAGGTGACCAGGATCTCCCACGCCTCGTCGTGCGCGGCCTCGATGAGCCGGCGGACCTCGACGTCGATCTCGCTGGCGACCTCCTCGGAGTAGTCGCGCTGGTGCCCGACCTCCTTGCCGAGGAAGACCTCGCTGTTCTCGCTGCCGAACTTGATCGCGCCGAGCTTGTCGCTCATCCCGTACTGAGTGATCATCGCCCGGGAGATCTGCGTTGCCTTCTCGATGTCGTCGCTGGCGCCGGTCGTGGGGTCGTGGAACACCAGTTCCTCGGCGGTGCGGCCGCCGAGGAGCACGGCGAGCCGGTCCAGCATCTCCGAGCGGGTCGACAGGTACTTGTCCTCCAACGGGAGCTGCATCGTGTAGCCCAGCGCGCGGCCCCGGGGCAGGATCGTGACCTTGTGTACCGGGTCGGAGTTCGGCAGCGCGTGCGCCACGAGGGCATGCCCGCCCTCGTGGTAGGCGATGCGCTTCTTCTCCTTGTCGCTCATCGCCCGCGTCTTGCGTTCCGGCCCGGCCATCACCCGGTCGATCGACTCCTCCAGCAGCGCCGAGGAGATGAACTTCATGTTGGACCGGGCGGCCAGCAGAGCGGCCTCGTTGAGCACGTTCGCCAGGTCTGCGCCGGTGAAGCCTGGGGTGCGCCGGGCGATGACCATCATGTCGGCGTCCGAACCGATCGGCTTGCCCTTGGCATGAACCCGCAGGATGGCCTCGCGGCCGAGCAGGTCGGGCCGGTCGACGACGATCTGGCGGTCGAAGCGGCCGGGCCGCAGCAGCGCCGGGTCGAGGATGTCGGGCCGGTTCGTCGCCGCGATGAGGATGACGCCGCCCTTGACGTCGAACCCGTCCATCTCGACGAGGAGCTGGTTGAGGGTCTGCTCGCGCTCGTCGTGCCCACCACCGAGCCCGGCCCCGCGATGGCGGCCGACAGCGTCGATCTCGTCGACGAAGATGATCGCCGGCGCGTTCGCCTTGGCCTGCTCGAACAGGTCGCGGACCCGGCTGGCGCCGACACCGACGAACATCTCGACGAAGTCGGAACCCGAGATCGAGTAGAACGGCACTCCCGCCTCGCCGGCGACGGCCCGGGCCAGCAGGGTCTTGCCGGTGCCCGGCGGCCCGTAGAGCAGGACGCCCTTGGGAATCTTCGCGCCGATCGCCTGGAACTTGCTCGGGTTCTCCAGGAACTCCTTGATCTCCTGGAGTTCCTCGATCGCCTCGTCCGCGCCGGCCACGTCGGAGAACGTCGTCTTCGGTGTGTCCTTGCTCACCAGCTTGGCCTTGGACTTGCCGAAGTTCATGACCCGGTTGCCGCCGCCCTGCATCTGGTTCATGAAGAAGAACAGCAGCAGGACCACGAGCAGCACGGGCAGCAGGTTCAGCAGGAGGGAGACCAGGATGTTTCCGCGATCCACGGAGACGTCGTAGGCGACGCGCTTGTTCCGCAGCTCGTTGGCCAGACCGACACCCTGTTCGGTGACATAGGACGACTCGAACTTGCGGCCGTCCTTCGTCTGGATCTGGATGAGCTGCTTGGAGTCCTCGATCTTGGCCTTCGTCACCTGGCCTTCGTCGATCTGCTGCTGGACGAAGTTCAGGTCTCGTTTGCCGTACTCACTGGGACCCGAGAGGACACCCGTCGTGAGGATGATCACGAACAGGACCAGGAGCAGCAGTGGCACCCAGCCGCGGAAGATTCTTCTTGGAGTCATCTGTCTGGAGCGCCGGACACGAGCGCTCCACCCTCCTGACGTGTGTACTGCCCTCGATCGGGATTCCCTTGTGCCGAGGGTACCGCCGGTGCGCGCATCTCACCGCGCGTACATCCGACCAACGGACCGGCGGCCCGCACTGTTCCGGGCCGGACGATCCGGCTCCGCACGGGGGTGCACCCCGCACGCCGGGGCCGCGTGGCCGCCCCGGCTGGCTCAGGCCGGGGCCCTGCGCTCGATCGCCGCAGGCGTCAGGGTGCCGACGAAGGGGAGCGTGCGGTAGTACTCGGAATAATCAAGGCCGTATCCGACGACGAAGGCGCTGGGAATGTCGAAGCCGACATACCGGACGTCGACGTCGACCGTGATCGCTTCCGGTTTGCGGAACAGGGCCAGCACCTCCAGCGAGGCGGGCCCGCGCGAACGCAGGTTCTTCAGCAGCCACGACAGGGTCAACCCCGAGTCGATGATGTCCTCGACGACGAGCACGTCGCGACCCTCGATCGAACGGTCCAGGTCCTTGAGGATGCGCACCACCCCAGAGGAGGATGTCGACGATCCATATGACGACACCGCCATGAACTCCATGGTCAGCGGCACGGCGAGGGCTCGCGAGAGATCCGCCATCACCATCACGGCGCCCTTGAGCACGCCGACCAGGAGGATCTCCCGGCCGGCGTAGTCGGCGTCGACCCGGGCCGCCAGCTCCGCGATCTTCGCGGCGATCTCGTCGGCAGTGACGAGGACCTCGTCGATGTCGGGATGCGTGGCGGCCGCCGGCGGGCCCTCGTAGGGGCTGCCGGCATCGGGCGTCGTCGTCGCGGCCTGGCTCACCTGATCGTCCTCCTCGAAGTACGCCGCTGCGGCGAGATCCGGCCCGCGGCCGGCGGGTCCGGCGGGTGGCCACGGCGGAGCCACCGGTCCGGTGAGTGTGATCCGGTCCGCCCAGCGCCGGGCGAGGACACCGCCCGGCAGTGGCACCGGCTTCTGGCCGCGCCACCGCGTCACCAGTTCCTCCACCGCCCAGACGTGCTCGGCGCGCAACGCCGACGCCGAGGCGCCGACGTCGAGGGCGGCCCGGCGCAGCACCCGCCCGCGGATCGCGGCGGGAAGCGCGGCGAGCGTCGTCACCGCGAAGCCGACCGCGCCGCCGGCCGGACTCGGGTCCGCAGCGGGGGTCGGACCGGTTCTCGGGCCCGCGGGCGGACCGCTGTGGGCCGTGACGGCCGTGGCGGCCGTGGCGTAGGCATCGGCGGCGGTCGCGTCCAGCGCGTCCGCGTCGGCCCGCAGCAGCTCGGCCCCGCGGGCCAGCGATTCCGCGATACCCGGCCCGAGCTCAGCCTCCAGCAGCGGTAGGACCCGGTGGCGTACCCGCGCCCGGGCGAACGCCGGATCCTGGTTGGTCGGATCGTCCCAGACCGACAGCCGCTCGGCGTCGCAGGCGGCCCGGGTCTGGACCCGGCGCAGGCCCAGCAGGGGGCGGCGCAGCAGGCCGTCGCGCGGGCGCATCCCGCCGAGCGAACGGGCCCCCGAGCCCCGCGCGAGCCGCAGCAGCACTGTCTCGGCCTGGTCGTCCAGGGTGTGACCGACCAGTACGGCCC
>NZ_JAMQQF010000271.1 GCF_023716945.1 Frankia sp. AiPs1
GCCGCCGCCTCGGCGGTCCCGTCATGGCCGGTGAGCACCAGGTGACGCATGCCGTGTCCGGTGACGAGGTGGCGGGCCACCGCACGGCCGAGGCCGTCGGTCCCGCCGGTCACCAGCACGGTGCCCGCCGGGTCGAGAGTGGCCGCAACAGCCTCCTGCCGCGGCGTCGACCGGGCGAGCCGCGGCGCGAGCAGGTCGCCGTCACGCAGGGCGAGCTGCGGCTCCGCGCCGAGGGCAGCCCCGGTGAGCACCGGTCCCCAGTCGATGGTCGCGGCGGGGTCCGGGTCGGCGTCGAGCAGGACGAACCGGTCGGGATGCTCGATCTGGGCGGTACGGATCAGGCCCCAGGCCACGGCGGCGGCCAGGTCGGTGACGTCGGGTCCCGCGGAGCCCGGCCCGGTCCCGACGGCTCCTCGGGTGAGGACGATCAGCGGCACGCCATCCAGCCGGTCGTCGGTGAGCCACGCCTGGACGGTCAGCAGGAGACGCTCGGCGATCTCGCTCGCGGCCACTGCGGCAGCGGCCAGGTCCTGGCCGGCCGCGGCCGTGTCGGCCGTGTCGGCCGCGGCCGGGCCGGTGACGGTGACGACCGCGCAGCTGGGCCGCGGGCCGCTGGTGTCCCGGAGGCCCGCGGCGGCCAGCGCGTCGATGTCCGGGTAGGTGCGCGAGCGCGGCACGGCCATCGCCAGGCCCAGCGGGTCCGCTCCCAGGACGGCCACCGGCCGCACCGGCACCGCCTCGTCGCCGGCGACCGCGAACCACTCGAGCGTGAACACATCCTCCAGATCGTTTCCGGCCATGGAGAGCCGGTCCGGGTCCACCGCCGTCCAGCGCACCGCGTCGACCAGCGCCACCGGTGCTCCCGTCGGGTCGGCCGCTGCGAGGCGCACTGCGCCGTCGTCCCTCCGACGCAGCAGCACCCGCAGCGTTGCCGCCCCGACGGCCAACAGCGAGACGCCCTGCCACCGTGACGGCAGCGAGAAACCCGCCGGGGCCGTACCCTCGAACAGCCGCTGGGCGTGCAGAGCGGCTTCGAGCAGCGCGGGGTGCAGGCCGTACCGGCCGAGGTCGGGATGGGCGCTCGCGGGAAGTGTCAGCTCAGCCGCCAGGACGGCGGGGTCGGGCAGCCGCCAGAGGCAGGTCAGGCCCTGGAAGGTAGGACCGTACTGGTAGCCACTACCGGCGAGATCGGCGTAGAGGTCGGTGACGTCGAGCGGAACCGCGCCAGCTGGCGGCCAGGCACCCGCGAGCTCCGGCGTCGCCGTGCGAGTGGTGTCCACCTCCGGCGCGCTCGGCGCGAGGATGGCCTGGGCGTGGCGGGTCCAGGTCCTCCCGCTCGGGCTGGTGCTGTGCGGCCGGGCGTGCAGGGTGAGGGTCCGGCGGCCGTCGTCGGCGGCGGGATGAATGACCGCCTGGAGGTCGAGCGGGCTGTCCGGCCGCAACACCAGCGGCTCGTGGATCACCAGCTCATCCACCAGAGGGCAGTCGACCTGATCACCGGCGTGGATCGCGAGATCGACGAAAGCGGCCGCGGGCAACAGGGGCATCGCGGCCACGGCGTGGTCGGCGAGCCACGGGTGGGTGGCAGCGGACAGCCGGCCGGACAGCACCACCGGCCCGTCGCCGGCGATGTCCAGCCCGGCCGTCAGCAGGCCGTGGTTTAGCGTGGTGAGCCCGGTGTGGCCGAGGTCGCCGTCGGCGTGGCGGGTCCGGTCGAGCCAGTACCGCTGCCGGTCGAAGGCGTAGGTCGGCAGCGCCACCGGCTCGCCGGCGGCGGCCGCGACCGAGTCCGCGGTGGCAGGGTCGGCGGCGGCAGGAGCGAGGGCGGCCCAGTCCACCGGCAGGCCCAGGGTCCACAGCCGCGCCAGGGCGCGGGTGAGCGCCTGAGGTTCGGGCTGGTCCGCCCGGCTGAATGCAACCTGGATCCCGGCTGACGGCTCGGGCAGACAGTCGGCCACCATCGCGGTGAGGGTGCCCCGGGGCCCGATCTCGGCGAACGTCCGCACCCCGCTGCCGGCCAGGGTGGCGACGGCCTGCTGGAACCGGACGGTGTGCCGGGCGTGGCGCGTCCAGTAGCCCGGGTCGCCGAGCTCCGCCGGGCTGGCGTACGCGCCGGTCAACGTCGAGACGATCGGGATCTGCGGGGCCTCGTAGGTCAGTGCATGGGCGACGGCCTCGAACTCGGCGAGCATCGCCTCCATCCGGTGGGAGTGGAAGGCGTGGGAGACCCTCAGCCGTCGGCCCCGGCGGCCCTGGGCCGCGAAGGCGGCGGTGACCGCGTCGACCGGCGCCTCGTCACCGGAGATCACCACGGCGCGCGGGCCGTTCACCGCAGCAATCGCGACGCTCGTGGCCAGGCCATGCCGCGCGAGGTGCTCCTGCACCTCCTGCTCGCCCGCGGCCAGCGCCGCCATGGCCCCACCGTTCGGTAGCGCCTGCATCAGCCTGCCCCGCGCCGCGACCAGCCGGCAGGCGTCCGCCAGCGACCAGACCCCGGCCACATGCGCGGCCGCGAGCTCGCCGATCGAATGCCCGGCCAGCACGTCCGCCCGCACTCCCGCGGCCTGCACCGTGCGGAACAGCGCGACCTCGAAGGCGAACAGGGCGGCCTGTGTGTAGACGGTCTGGTCCAGCCGGCCGGAGCCGTCGGACAGCACGGCGCGCAGCGAGGTTCCCAGCAGCGCGTCGAACTGCGCGCAGACCTGGTCGAACGCCTCGGCGAAGACAGGCGAGGCGGCGGACAGCTCCCGGCCCATGCCGGCACGCTGCGCGCCCTGGCCGGCGAACAGCAGCGCCGTCCGGCCCTCCGTCGTGACGCCCGACACCACGCCGTCGACGGCACCGGCGGCGACGCGGTCGAGGCCGGCCAGCAGGGCCTCCCGGTCAGCACCGACTACCACGAGCCGGTGGCGCAGGGCCGGACGGTCCGCCAGCGCCCGGCCGATCGCGGCCGGCTCGGCCTCGGTCTCGCGGGCGAAGGCGACCAGGGCCGCGGCCTGCGTCGCCAGGCCGCCCGGGCTTCCGGCGCTGAGGACCCACGGGACCCCGGTTCCCGTCAGCACCGGGACGGTGCCGGCGGGCGTGTCCACCGTGCTGGCCGCGGGGGGCTCGAGCGGTGGCTCCTCGACAATGAGGTGGGCGTTGGTGCCGGAGACGCCGAAGGAGGAGATCCCCGCACGGCGGGGCCGGTCGGTGCGGGTCCACGGCGCGGAGGTGGTGAGCAGCTCTATGGCGCCGCTGGCCCAGTCCGCGTGCGGGGTCGGCGTCCCGGAGTGCAGGGTGGGCGGCAGCTGGTCGTGCTGGAGGGCGAGCAGCATCTTGATGACGCCGGCGACGCCGGCGGCAGCCTGCGCGTGGCCGAGGTTGGACTTGATGGAGCCCAGGCGTAGGGGTTGGTCCGGGTCCCGGTGCTGGCCGTAGGTGTTGAGCAGTGCCTGGGCCTCGATCGGGTCGCCGAGTCTGGTCCCGGTGCCGTGTGCCTCGACCGCGTCGACGTCGGTCGCGCGGAGGCCCGCGTTCGCGAGCGCGGCGCGGATCACCCGCTCCTGCGATGGGCCGTTGGGCGCGGTCAGTCCGCTGCTAGCGCCGTCCTGGTTGACGGCCGAGCCTCGCAGCACGCCCACGACGGGATGCCCGAGACGCTGCGCGTCCGACAGCCGCTCCAGCACCAGCAGTCCGACGCCCTCGGCCCAGGCTGTCCCGTCGGCGTCCGCCGAGAACGGCTTGCACCGCCCGTCCGGCGCGAGGCCCCGCTGGCGCGAGAACTCCAGGAAGGGCGTCGGGCTGGCCAGGATCGCGACGCCCCCGGCCAGCGCGAGAGTGCACTCCCCCTGCCGCAGTGCCTGTGCGGCCAGGTGCAACGCCACCAGCGACGACGAGCACGCCGTGTCCACCGACACGGCCGGGCCTTCGAGGCCCAACGTGTACGACACCCGGCCGGACAGCACGCTCGCCAGGTTGCCGGCCATCGTGAAGCCGGCGACCTGGTCCGGCACGTGGTCCATGTCCGGGACGTACGCCGAGGTCGACGCCCCGACATAGACACCGGTCCTGCTCCCCCGCAACCCCGCCGGGTCCAGACCGGCGCGCTCCAGCACCTCCCACGACAGCTCCAGCAACAGCCGCTGCTGCGGATCCATCGCCAGCGCCTCACGCGGCGAGATCCCGAAGAACTCCGCGTCGAACCCCGCGACATCGTCCAGGAAACCACCCCGCCGCACGTACGACCGGCCCGACGCCTCCGGATCCGGATCGAACAGGTCCTGCGGCCACCCCCGGTCGGACGGAAACTCGCCGGTGGCGTCAGTCCCCGCCGCCACCAGCTCCCACAACCCCTCCGGCGAGGTGACCCCACCCGGAAAACGGCAGGCCATCCCGACCACGGCGACCGGCTCGCTCAGGCTCGACTCGATCTCGTGCAGGCGCCGCCGAGTCCGGTGCAGGTCGGCGGTGACACGCCGAAGGTACTCAACGGTCTTCTGCTCGTCCGCCATGAAGATCAGTCCAGCCTTTCGCTGAAGAGCGGGATCGGGGCACGGGTCGCCGCCCGGCACGTCGAGAAAAACGGCGGAAAGAAGGGCGCCTAGGTCGCCAGTGCGCGTTTCGCGAGGCCACTCAGAATGCGCACGCCGTCCTGGGTGAGCACCGACTCGGCATGGAACTGGACCGAGCCGAAACGCGGGCCGCGCAGTGCGTGCACCTCACCGGTCCGCGTATCCCGGCCGATCTCGACGATACCGACGCCCGGGAGGTCGACCTTGTCCTCCCGGCTCACCGCGGCAAAGCTGTTGTAGAAGCCGACGCGTTCGGTCCGGCCGAACAGATCGACCTCCTTCTGGACGCCCTGGTTGAGCACGGCGCACGGGACCAGCGGAAGGCCGAGCTCCTGGCTGAGCACTTGATGGCTCAGGCAGACCGCGAGGAACGGGCGCTGCTCGGCAAGCAGGGCGCGGACGGACGCACGCAGCCGGGCGATCTTGGGGCTTCGGCCGTCGCGGGGATCCCCGGGCCCTGGACCCATGACGACTAGGTCGAAGCCGTCGAAGTGGTACGGCTCGTCGAAGCGGCGCACAGTGACCGACAGCCCGATAGACCGGAGCTGCTGGTTGATCATCTCGGTGAAGGCGTCCTCGGCGTCGATGATGAGCGTCCGGCGGCCACCGAGCGCCGGGTCGGGACGCTCGTGCTCGCGCTTGTCCGCCTGCCAGAAGGACGCGATGGTGCTGCCACGGGCGGCCAGGGCACGGGAGATCTCCGGATGGTCAGCGAACCGGTGGGCGGTGTCGGGCATGAGGGCGGACAGCAGCCCGGATGCCTTCGCCCAGGTCTCGGCGACCTCGGCGGCCGGATCCGAGTGGCGCACCAGCGTGGCGCCGGTGCCGATCCGGACCCGGCCGCCCGCGTCGATGTCGGCGGTACGGATGAGGATCGCCGAGTCGACGGACGGCCGGCCGCCGCGGTCGCGGCCGAGCAGCGCGGCCACGCCGCCGTAGTAGCCGCGGCCCTCCGGCTCGTACCGGCGGATCACCCGGCAGGCGCTTTCCAGCGGGCTGCCGGTGACGGTCGGCGCGAACATCGTCTCGCGCAGGATCTCGCGGACGTCCCGGTCGCTGTGGCCCGCGATGTAGTACTCGGTGTGCGCCAGGCGCGCCATCTCGCGCAGGTGCGGGCCCGAGACACGGCCACCGGTGGCGCAGACCCGGGCCATCATCTTGAGCTCCTCGTCGAGCACCATGTGCAGCTCGTCGGCCTCCTTGCGATCGGCGATGAACCGCTTGATCCCGTCGAGGGTGGGGCCGGACGGGGGGTAGCGATACGTGCCGCTGATCGGGTTCATCACCGCCGTGCCGTCGTCGAGGGTGATGTGACGCTCGGGGGTGGCGCCGACGAACGTCCGCGCGCCGGTGTGCACGACGAACGTCCAGTACGCACCCGACTCCCGCTGCAGGAGGCGGCGGAAGAGCACGAGCCCGGTGCCGGGCGCGTAGTCGGTGATGTCGGCGACGAAGGTGCGCCGGATGACGAAGTTCGAACCTTCGCCCTCACCGATCTCGGTGTGGATGATCCTGTCGACGATCTCCGCATAGGCGGCGTCGTCTGTCTCGAACCGGTCCCCCGTGACGCGGATCGGCGCGTCGGCGACGCGATCCAGGAACTCCTCGACGGAGACCGTGGCCTGTTCGGTCACCCGCATCGCGGTGAGCGACGCGCCGTCGTCGACGCAGGCGAAGCCGCGTTCGGCGATCTGCCGGAACGGGATGAGCACCAGTAGGTCCGCGACGGCCTGCCCCAAAGCCGCCGGTCCGGGGCGGATGGGCAGGTCGGCCAGCCGGGCGTAGGTGGAGACCTCGCCGACGAGCAGGTCGATCCCGGCGTGCTCGGACGCGTCCGGGCGGTAAAGCAGCGCGAAGGCCGGCTCCTCGCCCGCTAGCACGCGGTCGATCAGCGCGGCCGCGGTCCCCGGCCGCGCTCCGGCGGTCAGGCTCATCACCGCGCTCGCCCCGCGGTCGAGGCCGTCGCGGCGCGGCCGGTCAGCTGGGCGATCAGGTCGTCGGTCGTGCGCACCACGGCACAGCGGGCGGCCGCGTAGTCGAGGGCCTGCCGGTGGTGGTCGGCGGAGAAGTCCGCGACGGCGTCGGCGGCAAGGAACGGCTGGATGTCGTGGGAGTAGGCCTCGACGGCCGTCGCCAGGACGCCGACGTGCGCGTAGACACCGCACAGGACGAGCTGGTCACGGTCGCGGGCGCGGATGCGTTGCAGCAGGTCCGAGCGGACGAACGCGCTGTAGCGCCATTTGGTCAGGGTCCAGTCGCCGGCGGCGGGCGCCAGGCGCTCGTCGATCAGGCGGTCCTCGGGGCTCCCGGACATCCCGGGCCCCCAGAAGTCCAGCAGCAGGCCGCGTTCCTCGGTGGTCATCCCGCCCGGCTGGGTGCTGTAGGCGATCTGGACGTCGAGGTCCGCGCACACCCGGCGCAGGCGCGCCGCGTTGGCGACCAACACCTCCCGGCAGCCCCCGGCCGGCAGCGCCCGCAGGAAGTAACGCTGCATGTCGTGGATAAGCAGGACGGCACGGGCGGGGTCCACCGTCCAGTGGACCGTGTTGGGGGGCAGCTGGTCTCGGGTCGGCATGGGGTACGGGGTGACTGTGGGAATCCCTGGCATCGGCTTCCTCGGCTCGGTCAGACGGGCACTGCGGGGCTGGTCGGCTGGACGGTCCAGGGGACGGCCTGGACGGGGTTGAGCCGGGGTTACAGAAGCCCGCGCACTTCCGGGCAGCGGTCAGCCGCTGCATGTTTATTCGCTCCTTGTGCGCTGCGCGGGCGGTACCACGGCGAATCGAGAATAAGCCGGATTCAACCCATGGAAAACCGACGGGGAGTCGGGCCGGACGTGGAACCATGGTCGGCGGCGCCGGTCCAGCCGGAAACCCCTAACCTGCGCACAGCAGGGGGACCGGCAGGTGGCCAGCGGCAACCGGGGCCCCTAGGCGATCAACTCTTGGGCATTGTTGACCGCCCCCGCCACCTAAGGGGGTCAACTAGGGGGTGACGCGAACAAACGCGCGACCTAATGTCCTGAGGCAAGCGGGGCGCCATTCAAGAAGGGGTGCCCGCAGACTTCCGACCAGCCATCCGCCGCTTTCCGGCACCTCGTCCGGTCCGGTGAATGCGCCTGTCACGAAAAGGTGCCCACTGCCCATGGATTTTGAGCTATCACCCGGGCAGCGTGAACGCTGCCAGGGCATTATCGCGGAGGCCAGCGCGCGCTGGGGCCAGGAGCTCACGGGCACGGCCAGCCCCGAGCCGGCCGACGCGCCGG
>NZ_JAMQQF010000272.1 GCF_023716945.1 Frankia sp. AiPs1
GGCCCGCCCGTAGCTTCCAGCGAAAAAACAACGGTAAGGATTGATCCCGGTTCGTCCCGCCCGTAGCCTCGACGTCCGTTTGGTGATGATCGACGTGAGGGCGGTGGGTGGGTGGCGACCCGGGATGTGTTCTCGGAGGAGGAGCAGGCGCAGCTTCGGGGCTTCCCGGAGATCAACCGGACGGAGTTGATCCGCCACTTCACCCTGACCGGGGCTGATGTGGCGTTCCTGCGCACGTTCCGAGCCGGCCGCAACGTGCTTGGCGTGGCCGTACAGCTGTGCACGCTGCCGTGGTTGGGGTTCGTGCCCGACGACCCGCGGGCGGCGCCGGCCGCCGCGGTGGGCCGGCTGTCGCAGCGGCTGGGCGTGCCGATGGGCGAGCTGCGGGGGTACGGGGAGCGGGAGCAGACCCGGACGGATCATCTGCGTGAGGTGGTCGCCTACGCCGGGTGGCGGACGATGGACACGACCGGGTGGAAGGATCTGGACGAGTTCCTGTTCGCCCGGGCGATGGAGCACGACGGGCCGAAGCTGCTGTTCCGCCTGGCCTGCGAATATTTGATCTCGTCGCGGGCGGTGCGGCCGGGCGTGGTGCACCTGCTGGAACATGTCGCCTCCGCCCGGGCGCGGGCACGGGCGGAGACCTGGACGCGGGTAGCGCACCTGCTCACCGACCGGCGCCGGGCCGAGCTGGACCTGCTGCTGGTCCCCGACGCCTACCTCGGTCGCACGCCCCTCGCGTGGCTGGGCGTCGGGCCGACCTCGGCGAGCCCGGTCGCGGTGAAGACCGAGTTGGAGAAGCTGGCCTACCTGCGCCGGTTGGACGCGCACACCCTGGACCTGTCGATGCTGCCGTCCGAGCGGCGCCGTTTCCTGGCAGGGGTGGGCCGTCGGCTGACCGGCCAGGCGTTGCAGCGACGAGAGGCGGAGCGGCGCTACCCGATCCTGCTCACGCTGATCGCGCAGTCGGCCGTCGATGTGCTCGATGAGACGCTGTTGCTGTTCGACCAGGCCATCACCGGGCGGGAGGCCGCCGCCCGGCAGAAGGTCGACGAGGCGCTTGCCGAGCGGGCCAAAGGTGGGGAAAACCGGCAGGTCCTGCTCGACGAGATCCTGACCATCGTGCTCGACCCGGACACCGGCGACGAGCAGATCGGCGGGCTGCTTCGTTCCCAGATCGGGATGGACCGGCTGCGGGCGGCGTGGGCGGCCCGACGCGAGCGGCTCCCACGCGACCACGGACATCTGGCGATGATGGACGCCTCGATGGCCTACCTACGCCAGTTCGCCCCGGCCGTGCTTGGCGCGGTGCGGTTCGCCGGCGGGCCGGGTACCGAGCAGCTGCTCCAGGCGGTGTCGGTCCTGGCCGAGCTGTACGCCACCGGTGCCCGCAAGGTTCCCCCCGGTGCCCCGACCGGATTCGTGCCGACCAGGTGGGCCGGCTACCTGGCCGACCCGGGCAACATCACCGCCTACCGCCACTACTGGGAGCTGGCCGTGCTCCTCGGCCTGCGCGACGGGCTGCGCTGCGGCGACATCCACGTGCCGGGCTCACGCCGGTACGCCGACCCAGGTTCGTTCCTGCTCACCCCCGAGGCGTGGGCGCCGCAGAGACTCGAGTTCTGCCACCTGGTCGGCAAGCCGGCCGACGCCGCCGACGCCCTCGCCCACGCCGACGACGAGCTGCACACCGCGCTGGCGGACCTGGAGACCCAGCTGGCCAAGGGCAACCCCGGCGAGGTCCGGCTCACCAACGACGGCGAACTGATCATCCCGCCGTTGACCGCCGAGGACACCCCAGCCGAGGCCGCCTCGCTACGCACCGAGCTCGCGGGGATGCTGCCCCATGTCCCGCTGGCCTCGGTCCTGGTGGAGATCGACGCCCGGACCGGGTTCACCGACCATCTCGTCCACGCCGGCGGGAAGGTCAACCGGCCAGCCGACCTCAAACGCAACCTGCTCTATGTGATCATCGCCGAGGCGACGAACATGGGCCTGGGCGCGATGGCCGAGTCCTGCGGCGTCCCGTACGACGTGCTCGCCTGGACCGCTGAGTGGTATTTCCGCCCGGAGACCCTGGAGGCGGCCAACGCCGCGGTGGTGAACTATCACCACCGGCTGCCGCTGACTCAGGCCTTCGGTACCGGCACCCTGTCGTCCTCGGACGGGCAGCGGTTCCCGGTCAAGGGCAAGTCGATCACCGCGCGGCACCTGTCGCGGTACTTCGCCCGGGGCCAGGGGGTGTCGACCTACACCCACGTGTCCGACCAGCACTCCACCTTCGACACCAAGGTGATCGTGGCCACCGCGCCGGAGTCGCACTACGTGCTCGACGGGCTGCTGGGCAACGCCACCGACCTACCGGTGTTCGAACACGCCACCGACACCCACGGCGCCACCCTGGCCAACTTCGCCCTGTTCGACCTGGTCGGCAAGCAGCTCTCGCCCCGGATCCGGGACCTCGGGAAGATCACCCTCTACCGCACGGGTCCGCGGCAGGACTTCCTCACCCGCTACCCGCGGTCCGGGCCCCTGATGACCCGCCGACTGAACACCGACCTGATCACGGCCACGTGGGACGACCTGCTGCGCGTCGCCGCCAGCGTGCAGGGCGGCCACGCCACCGCGGCGCTGGTCGTCGGGAAGCTGTGCTCGTCCAAGCGGCAGCAGAACGCCCTCACCTCGGCGATCAAGGAGTATGGGGCGCTGCGGCGCAGCGTATACGCCGCCCGGTACCTGGCCGACGAGACCTACCGGCGCAGGATCGCCCGGCAGCTGAACAAGGGCGAGAACCTGCACGCCCTGCGTCGGTCCCTCGCGTACGCCGCCGAAGGCGCGCTGCGCCGGCGCCACCACGAGCAGCAGACCGAGCAGATGTGGTGCCTCACCCTCGCGACCAACGCGATCGTGTGCTGGTCGACGGAGTACCACGGCCTGGCCGTCGGTGCCCTGCGCCGCGACGGCCAGGCCGTCGACGACGAGGTCCTGGCCCACATCTGGCCCACCCATCACGAGAACGTGCACTTCTACGGCACCCACTCCGTCGACATCGACGGCGAACTCGCGCAGCTCGACGCCGATGGATACCGGCCGCTGCGACGGCCTACTCTCGGGTAGGCCCCCAACAAATTCGTGGCAGGCCGCTCGGCATCAGCCACCGCCGGGCACCGCCCGTCTCGCCTGCGAACAGCGAGGCCGCAGGTCACAGGGCGCCGAGCGCGGTGAGGACCAGGATCTCCAGCGCAAGCGCACCCGCGAACGCGGTCCCGCCGCGCAGGACCGCGGCCGCCGGGTGGGCGCCGGCGCGCCGTTCCAGGTAGCCGGCGACCAGTGCCACGCACACGGACGCGGTGACACACAACGCCACCACGAGGATCTTGACCGTCATCGGGTCGGTGTACATCCAGCGCTCCTTCAGACCAGCCGCCCGGATCGGCGACGGCCCTGACGCTGGGGCACCCGACGCGGGCTTTTCGTCGCGCCGGAACGTGACTGGAACGGCCGGCTCGGTGTGCCGCTGGTGCAGACTGTCCGGGGGTTCCGGTACCGGAAGAACACCGGAACAGGAACGGGGGGTTCGATGCCGGCGAACGCGCCGAGTCTGGCGGTCAGGGAGATCTGCGCGATCCTGCGCCGGCTGCGCGACAATGCGGGCCTGACCGATAAGCAGCTCGCCGAGCAGTGCGGGTACGGCATCAGCCAGCTCAACGCGATCCGCAACGCCAAGGTTGTCAACCCGCCGCCGAACGAGAAGATCGAGAAGTGGGTTCGGGCCTGCGCTACCAACGATGGCGCGGCCACGTTCGCCCTGGCCGAGATCCGGGACCTCGTTGCTCTCCACGAAGGGCAACGTGACCTGGAGAAGATCGGAGGCGGCCCGCCCTACAGGGACACGCGCACAGGAGCTGGGAAGGAATCCGCGCCGCCGCGCCGGGTGGGAGTGGTGCCTCGGCGGGCGGCCCGCTTCCAGTACCGGGCAGCAGCCGATCTGCTGAAGGAGGCGGTCGGCGACGGGGGAACGGCGGTTCTCTGCCAGGTGCTTGCCGGGATGGGTGGGGTCGGCAAGACCCAGCTCGCCGCCGACTACGCCCACCAGGCCTGGGACACCGGGTCGGTGGATCTATTGATGTGGGTCACCGCGGCCAGCCGCGACGCGATCCAGACCGCCTACACCGCCGCCGCGGCCGAGGTCGCAGGTGCCGACCGGTCGGATCCGGCCGCGGCCGCGGCCGCGCTGCTGGCGTGGCTGGTCAGCACCGATCGGCGATGGCTGATCGTTCTCGACGACCTCGCCGACCCGGACGATCTGATCGGGCTGTGGCCCCCAGACCGACCGGGCGGGCGGGTGCTGGTCACGACCCGCCGCCAGGACGACGCCCTGACCGGTGATCGCCGCCGCCGGGTTGACGTGGGCCTGTTCACCCCACCCGAGGCCACCGCCTACCTCACTGCAGCCCTCGCCGGCCACAGCCAACCCAGCGAGACAGCTGAGATCGCCGGGCTCGCCGAAGACCTGGGGTACCTGCCGCTCGCGCTGGCCCAAGCGGCCGCCTACATTATCGACTCCCGGCATCTGGACTGCGCGGCCTACCGCAGCCGGCTCGCCGACCGCACCCGAACCCTGGCCAACCTGGCCCCCCACAGCCTGCCCGACGACTACCGCTTCGCTATGGCCGCCGCCTGGTCCCTGTCCATCGAGCGAGCGAACCAGTGCCGTCCCGTCGGCCTCGCTGGGCCGCTGCTCGAACTCGCCGCGGTTCTGGATCCCAACGGCATCCCCGCAACGGTGCTCACCAGCGCCCCGGCGCTGGCCTACCTGACCGACCATCGCGTACCCGCCGACCAAACCGCCGTTCATCCCCGGCCGGTCGACGTGGGCGACGCTCGTGACGCACTCGCCTGCCTACACCTGCTCAGCCTCGTCGACTACACCCCAGCCAGCCCGCACCAGGCCGTCCGCGTCCACCAGCTGATCCAACGGGCGGTCCGGGAAACGTTGCCCGAGAACCGGGCGAATGTTCTGGCCCGTACCGCCGGCGACGCACTGCTGGCCGTGTGGCCCGAGGTGGAACGCGACACCACCCTCGGCCAGGTGCTACGCGCCAACACCGACACCCTGCACACCGTCGCCCCCGACCCGCTCTGGCAGCCCGACCTCCACCCGGTGCTGTTCCGCGCCGCCACCAGCCTCGGCAACACCGGCCTTGTCCTCGCCGCAGCCGACCGCTACCACCATCTGGCCACCACCGCCGCCCAGCGCCTCGGCCCCGACCACCCGAACACCCTGGCCACCCGGGGCAACCTGGCCTACTGGCGGGGGGAGGCGGGGGATCCGGCCGGGGCGGCCGCCGCAGCGGATGAGCTGCTCGCCGATCGGCTGCGGGTCTTGGGGCCTGACCACCCGGATACCCTGATCACCCGGCACAACCTGGCTTGGTGGCGGGGGCAGGTGGGGGATGCGGCCGGGGCGGCCGCCGCGTTTGAGCAGTTGCTCGCCGACCATCTGCGGGTTCTGGGCCCCGACCACCCTGAGACCCTGACCACCCGGAACAACCGGGCTTTCTGGCAGGGGCGCGCGGGGAATGCGGCCGGGGCGGCTGGCGCGTTCGAGGCGCTGCTCGCCCACCAGCTGCGGGTCTTGGGGCCTGACCACCCTCACACCCTGACCACCCGGAACAATCTGGCCTCCTGGCGGGGGCAGGCGGGGGATGCGGCCGGGGCAGCCGCCGCGTTCGAGGCGCTGCTCGCCGACCGGCTGCGGGTCTTGGGGCCTGACCACCCTCACACCCTGACCACCCGGAGCAACCTGGCCCGGTGGCGGGGGCAGGCGGGGGATGCGGCCGGGGCAGCCGCCGCGTTCGAGGCGCTGCTCGCCGACCGGCTGCGGGTGTTGGGCCCCGACCATCCGGACACTCTGCTCGCCCGGAACCACTTGGCCTACTGGCGGGGGCAGGCGGGGGATGCGGCCGGCGCGTTCGAGGAGCTGCTCGCCGACCAGCTGCGGGTGCTCGGCCCCGACCACCCCCACACCCTGACCACCCGGGGCAACCTGGCCCGGTGGCGGGGGCAGGCGGGGGATGCGGCCGGGGCAGCCGCGGCAACGGAGGCGCTGCTCGCCGACCAGCTGCGGGTGTTGGGCCCCGACCATCCGGACACTCAGCTCACCCGGAACAACCTGGCCCACTGGTGGGGGGAGGCGGGGGATGCGGCCGGGGCGGCCGCCGCATTCGAGCAGTTGCTCGCCGACTCTCTGCGGGTCTTGGGGCCTGACCACCCGGATACTTTGATCACCCGGAACAATCTGGCTCGGTGGTGGGGGGAGGCGGGGGATGCGGCCGGGGCGGCCGCCGCGTTCGAGGCGCTGCTCGCCGACCGGCTGCGGGTGCTCGGCCCCGACCACCCCCACACCCTGGCCACCCGGGGCAACCTGGCCCGGTGGCGGGAGCGGGCGGGGCTGTCCGGTAACGATCGTTCATGAAACACGTTGATCGACTTGTGTTTCCGCAGGTCGCGTGTGTAACGCATGTCGTGTACGCGGCTATGTCACGTACACCCTCGTTCGCGTTACGATTCGATCATGCGCGTCGGCTACGGACGGGTCTCCACCCGCGACCAGCACCCCGAAGCCCAACACGACGCCCTGCAGGCCGCCGGCTGCGATGAGATCTTCATCGACAAGGCCTCCGGCAAGCTCGCCCGCCGTCCCGAACTCGACCGGGCCCTGCTGTGCGCCAACCGGGCTGGCGACCAGCTTGTCATCACCAAGCTCGACCGGCTCGGCCGCTCCCTCGAGCACCTCCTCGAGCTGTCCGCCGACCTACAGGCCCGCGGCGTCGACCTGGTCGTGCTCGACCAGGGCATCGACACCTCCACCGCCGTCGGCCGGATGTTCTTCCAGATCCTCGGCGCGATCGCCGAGTTCGAGCACGCGCTGATGTCCGAGCGGACGATGGACGGCCTGGCGGCCGCCCGCGCCCGCGGACGCCCCGGCGGACAGAAACCCAAACTCGGGCCCCGCCAGGTGCAGCTGGCCCGGGAGATGTACGACGAGACCGGACCCGACGGCCGGCGCAAGTACACCGTCCAACAAATCGCCGACGAGTTCGGCGTCACCCGCCCCACCATCTACCGCCACCTCGACCAGCACCCCGCCGCCGCGCCCGCATCATGACCGAACCGGCCTGGGTCGAACGCTGGTCCTACAACGTGGCTGCCCTCGCGACACTGCCCACCCCCGAGGCGCCCGGCCGGCCCGCCTGCATGACCACACCCGTCCCGACCTGGCGCCGCGTCTACCGCCAGCGCGTGCCCCGCCGACGCCCACACGGATGCTGCTGGTACCACGGCGGGGACTGGCATCACGTCAACGCCACCGCGATCCGCCTCGTCCACAAGGCCAAAACCCTCGGCGCCACCGGCGAGGACATTGGCGACCACGCCCTCGACAGCGCGGTCGCTGCCGGCATCACCGGCTGGGACCTCGACGCCCTCGCGAGCCTGCTCGTGATCGAACCCATCCGGATCGACTCCGACGACGACCCCGCCAGCCAGTGGTACGACAACGGCCGGCACCGGATCATCGCCATGCTCGACGCAGGCGTACGCCACACGATCCTGGTCCGCGTAGAACTGCTCGACTCAACCACCGGGCTACCCCCGCGTCACTGAGGTACCCGACGGTCACAGTTTGCCGGTAGCTGATCATGAGCGCGACGTAGCCTCCCACGGTTTGTCCCAGTCTCCTTACCGCCGGCCCGACCTCCGCGATCGCTGCTTAGCGTTGTTTTTTCGCTGGAAGCTACGGGCGGGCCA
>NZ_JAMQQF010000273.1 GCF_023716945.1 Frankia sp. AiPs1
ACTCCCGGCTGACCTGCGTCGGCGGCCTGCGCGCGATCGCCGCCCACGCGCCGGCCCGCCAGGCGGCGCGGTGGACCGCCCTGGCCGAGGCGATCCTCGCTGACGTTGCCGCCGACTGCCGGCATTCCGATGGCCGCTGGCAACGCAGCCCCGGTGACCGGCGGATCGACGCGGCGCTGCTCCTGCCGGCCCTGCGCGGCGCGCTGCCGCCGCAGGATCCCCGCAGCCGGGCCACCGTCGCCGCGGTGGAGGCCGAGCTCGTCCGGGACGACTACGTCTACCGCTTCCCCCCGGACGGTGGCGGACCGCTCGGCGACGAGGAGGGCGCGTTTCTGCTCTGCGGCTTCCTGCTCGCCCTGGCCCGTCACACCCGAGGCGACCACGTCGGCGCGCGGGCCCTGTTCGAACGCGGCCGGGCGAGCTGCGGCAGCCCCGGCCTGTTCGCCGAGGAGTTCGACGTCGACCAGCGCCAGTTGCGCGGCAACCTGCCGCAGGCCTTCGTCCACGCCCTGCTGCTGGAGTGTGCCGCCGTCCTCGCCCCGGATGAACGTCGCGGCGTCCTGTAGCGAGGCCCCCACCGGATCGACTGGCGGGGAGAGGCGGAGCGCAGCTGGTCCGGCATGGCGGCGACGTGCCAGGCCGCTCGCGCCTGGCACGTCGTAAGTCGTCCGCGCGATGTCGACGGGCCAGTCCCGCCGCCAGAGATGTTCGTGTCGAGGCGATCGCGCTCTATAGTCGCGGGCGTGACTCCGGCGCAGGCGCGGACGTTGGCCGCGGTGCGGGCCGAACTTGCCCGGCTGGTCCGGTACGACGACGCCTCCTGTGTTCACGACACCTGGCTTCGGCAGCGATACGACGGCGGTTTCGCCGGGTCCTACGCGCCCGCCCGGGCCGAGGCGGTCGTCACCGCCTGGCACGAGGCGGGGCACGCGGTGGCCGCGCTGGCGGTCCTGGCGCGGTTCAGCTCGGCGTCGATCCGCGCGGGCGGGCGCAGCTCGGGCCGGATCCACGCGATCAGCGGCGGCGGGGCGCAGGCGTTCGTCGTCGCGGCCGGTGGGCAGGTCGCGGAGGGCCTGCGCACCTGGACGCTGCCGTCATCCGAGGCGGAGATTCGCGCGTGGCTCGCCGGCTGGCGCCGCGACGGCGGGGACGCACGGCGTTTCCGCGCGGGCCTGGCCGGAACCCGTTTTGCCGCCGACGAGGCCGCGGCCTGGCGGCACTGCGTGAACCGGCTGACGCCGCTGCGCCCGCGGATCCGAGAGCTGGCCCGCGGCCTGCTGGTCTGGCCACGTCACCTCCCCTACGCCGTGGTCGCGGCGCTCGTCGGCCCGCTCCCAGCCGACGATGACGCCCCGTTCTTCCCCAGGGGAACCGGCCCGGTCCTCCCCTGAACGGTCGGGCTCCGAAGGCGCATAGACATTCACCAAGGAACCCGCTCCACCCGGCAAAACGCCCCGACATTCCTGGCGTCGCGTGGTCGACACCGCTGATCGATCATTCGTATTCTGTCGATGGTCCTGCCGCCGGCGCGCGATGCTCGCCCGGGAATCTCCCGATTACGTCGTGAACGCCGGCCCCGCGCCGCAGCCCCAGAATCACCGGTGCAGGCAGCATTGATTATCGCGATCGAGCGACCCTGGTTGTAAGAAGGTCCTGCCTGTAGGCGGGTTCGGTGATGAAAGTGAATGGAGGGACGATGAAATCACTCTTCCGTCGCTGGCTGGCCGTGCCGGTGATGAGTCTGGCAATAGTGGCCTTGGCTGCCGTGCCAGGGTTCGCTGCCGCGGCCAGGTCGAGCGCGTCCGTTTCAACGGTGGCGGCTGTGAGTCCGGAGGCGCAGATCGGCAGATCGGCGGGGCAGATCTGTTACCGGGCCCATGTGGCGTGGATCGGATGGCAGACCTGGAGGTGCGATGGCCAGGAGGCGGGGACGACCGGCCAGGCCCTCTCGATGCAGGCGCTGGAGATTCGGACACGCAACGTCAAGGTCTGCGCCTCGGCCCATGTGCAGAGCATCGGCTGGCAGCCGGAGGTCTGCGCGACCCCTGGCGAGCCCGTCACGATCGGAACCACGGGACAGAACCTGCGGCTGGAGGCCATTCGCTTCTTCGCGCCCCGCGGGATCTGTGCCGAGGCACATCTTGCCGACACCGGCTGGCAGGGTCAGCGTTGCGGACAGACGCCCCAGGTGGGCACCGCCGGCGAAGGCCGGGCGATACAGGCAATCAAGATCTCGCCATGACGTGGTGACCGCCTGTCAACATTCCTGCACGCCGGATCTGAGTTCGTCGGTAGCAGGAGGACACCGGCAGGCGGGTGACCACGGAATGTGAGGGGGCGCCTTTCGTGCAGGGAGAACCGGGATCACGACAGCAACCCGGAATCCCGGCCGAGAGGCACCCGTTCCCACCGGTGCGCTCCTGTCGCCTAGCACCATCGGGTCGTCTCGCGTGCGACCCGATGGTGACGAGACCATGACCGGGGGGTGAAAGATTGGAACTCTGGTGTGCGATCGAACCATCGGGAGTTTGTGATTGAAACCTGGATTGCCTGCTGAGAGCATTTTCCCGGAGTCGGCCGGTCACCGTCGATTGGCGCCGGATACCGAGAAATGGGATCACTTATGCGGTTAACCGTTTTGGGTTGTCGTCAGGGCATGCCTGCGGACGGCCAGTCCAGCTCCAGCTACCTCGTCTCGACGGGGTCGGCCCGGCTCCTGCTGGACTGTGGCCCCGGCGCGGCCACGGCCCTCAGCTCGGTAGCGCACCCGAGCGAACTTGACGCGATAATAATAAGCCATCTACATGCGGACCACTGCTACGACCTGCTGACCGTCGGCAAGACCCTGCTGTCCGGTCGGCTCCGTGATCCGGAACGTTTTC
Source organism: Frankia sp. AiPs1 (assembly GCF_023716945.1). GTDB lineage: Bacteria > Actinomycetota > Actinomycetes > Frankiales > Frankiaceae > Frankia. Next base: position 2,883 of record NZ_JAMQQF010000273.1, read on the forward strand.
CCACCCTGCGGGGCGCGGCGCGCGCCGAGTGGCCGCCGGTCCCGCTGTACGTGCCGAATGGCGGCCGGGCCAAGCTCGACCTGCTGGCCTCGGTCTTCCCGGTCCCGTCGTTTCCCATGTTGGACCGGTCGTTCGACGTCGCGTTCGACGTCCGTGAGTACGAGCCGGGCGACACGTTCACCGTCGGCGACTGCGAGATCAGCATGCACAAGCTGAACCATTCTCTGCTGAACTGCGGGACGCGTATCGAGAGCCCGGAGGGCTCGTTTGCCTTCACCGGAGACACCGCCTACACCCCCGACCTCGTCGCGCTCGCCGCGAACGTCGACCTGTTCCTCGCCGAGGCGACCCTCGAGCAGCCCGACGTCACGACGCACGGCCACCTCTGCGCGGCCGAGGCAGGTGACGTGGCCGCCGCGGCCGGTGTGAAGGAGCTCGTGCTGACCCACTTCATCACCGCCGACGACGTCTGGCTGGCGGCGCGCAAGGCCGACGCCGAGCGCTCGTTCCGAGGACCGGTGCACCTCGCCGCCCCGGCCAGGACCTTCGACATCCGCTCCTCGGCAGGGGCCCGCTCATGAGCGTCAAGCGAACGAACGTCGAGGAAACGAACGTCGAGGGAACGAACGTCGAGCGTGTGGCCGGGCGGCGGCGGTGGTCCCCGGTCGCCGCGGTAGCTCTGATCACCGCGGCCGTGCTGGCCGCCTGCGGATCGAGCTCCGACTCGGGCGCCACCGCTGCGGCCACGGGATCCGACCAGAAGATCTCGGTCAGCTTCCTGTCCTACAACTACGGAACGCCCGATATCGGTGGCAAGGGGACGCAGGCCCTGATCGACGCGTTCGAGAAGGCGCATCCGAACATCACCGTCAAGCCGCAGGGCGTCGCGGTGGCCGACGTGCTGACCCGGCTGCAGACGGACACCGCGGCCGGCTCCCCGCCGGACGTGGCCCAGATCGGCTGGAGCAAGATGGCGGCCGCCTACCAGCTCCTGCCCATCGTGCCCGTGCAGGACATCCCGACCAGGGCCGACTGGAACGCCGCCATGGCCGGGTTCTCCCAGCACCTGCTGTCCGCCGTCGCGGTGGACGGGAAGGTGAAGGCGGTCCCGTACACCATCTCGATCCCGGTGATCTTCTACAACGCGGACCTGTTCCGCAAGGCCGGCCTCGATCCGACCACGCCGCCGACGACCGTGGCCGAGGTCAAGAAGGACGCGCTGGCCATCAAGGAGAAGGCTGGGGCCCAGGGCGCGTACTTCGCCGTCGTCGACTCGGGCAAGTCCGACTACCTGACCCAGTCCGTGATCGCCAGCAACGGCGGGCGGGAGGTCGGCCCCGACGGCCTGCCGGCCTTCGACCAGCCGGCGGCCGTGGGTGCGCTGGCCGCCATGCAGGATCTGACCACGTCGGGTGCGCAGCCGGCGATCACGGCCACGAACGCCGTCGCCGCCTTCGGCGCCGGCAAGCTGGGCATGCTGATCGGCAGCACCGCCGTCACGGCCAGCCTGCAGAAGGCCGCCACCGGCAGGTTCGAGCTGCGCACGGCGGGCTTCCCGAGCTTCGGGAGCCGGCCGGCGGCCCCGACCTACTCCGGCGCCGGGCTCGCGGTCCTGGCCAAGGACTCGGCGCACCAGCAGGCGGCCTGGGAGTTCATCAAGTTCCTGACCTCGGCGGAGGGCTTCACGATCATCACCTCGAAGATCGGCTACCTGCCGCTGCGGCCGAGCCTGGCGACCGATCCGAAGTACCTCGCGCCGTACTTCGCCGCCAACAAGCTGCTCTCCCCGGCCCTGGCGCAGCTGGACAGCGTCAGCCCCTACCGGTCCTTTACCGGCAAGCGGGCCAGCCAGGCCGTCGTCGCCGTCCAGGACGACGCGGTCGAACCGATCGTGCTGCGGGGGGCCAACCCGGCGTCGACCCTGTCGTCGGTGGCGGGTCAGGTACGCGGCGTCCTCGGCCAGAAGTGATCGGATGGCGAACCCGTCTCTGATCGCGGGGGAGCGTGGCGCCGACCACGCTCCCCCGGTGGCGCGTCTGCGTGATCGCGCCCGACCCTGGCTCTACCTGGCCCCGTTGATCATCGCACTGGTCGTCTGGGTCTACGGGCCGTTGGTGTTCACCGGGGTCCTGAGCTTCATGAGCTGGAACCTGACCGCGCCCCACCCGTCCTGGCTGGGGACGGCCAACTACTCCCGGCTGCTGCACGAGCCGCAGTTCCCGCACGCCGCCCGCAACACGCTCGTCTACGCGGTGGCGATGCTGCCGTTCGCCACCGTCGTGCCGATGGCGCTGGCTATCGCCCTGTGGAAGCGACCCGGCCGGGTCAGCACCGTCTACCGGACGCTGCTGTTCCTGCCGGTCGTGCTCGCGCCGGTCGCCACGGCCATCACCTGGCAGTTCCTGCTCGACCCGTTGTCCGGGTTGGTCAACGTGGTCGCGGGCTGGTTCGGCGTCGGCGCGCACAACTGGCTCGGCGACCCGTCGAGCGCGCTGTACTCCGTTCTGCTGATCACCTCCGTCAAGGTCGTTGCCCTCAACGTGCTGCTCTTCGGTGCGGCGTTGGCGAACCTGGAGCGTGGCCTGCTCGAGGCGGCCGCGCTGGACGGCGCGACCGAGTGGGAGATCACCCGACACATCGTGCTGCCACACCTGCGGCGCACCGTCGTCCTGCTCGGCATGCTCTCCCTCGTCGTGGTCTGGCCGTGGATCTTCGCGAACGTCGCCGTGCTGACCCAGGGCGGCCCGTCCGGTTCGACCGACAACGTCTACTACCGGTTGTTCACCTACGCCTTCACCTTCTTCGACGCGGGCACGGCCTCGGCCGCCGCCGTCGTCATCACCGGCGCGCTCGCGCTGGTGCTGGGACTCGGCCTGCTCGTGGCCGGATGGAGGCGCCGTGCCATCGCCTAGCGCGACCAGACGGACCGTCGGGACGGTCGGCCGGCACGCGTTCCTGCTCGGGGCCGTCGCCATCATGATCCTGCCGGTGCTGTGGGCGCTGGCGGCGTCGTTCAAGACCCCGGGCGGCATCTTCGACTCCAACCCGCTGCCCTCGCCCGCGACCCTCGACAACTACCGGGTTGCCACCAGGGACTTCCCGGTGTGGCGCCTGTTGATCAACACCATCGTGATGGCGGCGGGGGTCACGCTGCTGCAGCTGCTGATCGCCGTGCCCGCCGCCTACGCGCTCGTCCGCTTCCCGCCCCGGGCGCACCGGGTGCTGGTCGCGCTGATCGTCATCACCCTGTTGGTCCCGCCGCAGTCGCTGATCATCCCGCTGTTCCTGACGATCTCCCACCTGGGCTGGCGGAACACCTTTCCGGGCCTGATCCTGCCGCAGCTCTACGGGACGGGCCTCGCGGTGATCCTCCTGCGCGACCACATCCGGGCGGTCCCCTCGACGGTGCTGGGCGCGGCCGTCCTCGACGGCGCCCGACCGGGGGAGGTGCTGCGGCTGGTGTTGCTGCCGCTGCTGCGGCCGGCCCTGGGTGCGGTCGCGATCCTGCTGTTCATCACCGCCTGGAACGAGTACCTGTGGCCGAGCCTGGCCGCCCCGGACATCGATCACGCCACGATCCAGCCCGGCCTGGGCGCCTTCCTCACCCAGGAGGGTCCGGAGTACGGGCCCCTGCTCGCCGGCTCGATGCTGGCCACCCTGCCGATCGTCGCCGTCTACCTCCTCGCCTCCCGCCGCGTCACCGACGCCTTCATGCACAGCGGACTGAGATGACGCACATCGCGGACATGCCCACCTCCGGCCCGACCGAGCTCCCGGCGACGGCGACGGCGACGGCGTCGGGGCGGCCCCGGCAAGACCCGCCAGACGGGTCCGCTGCCGCGCGGGACGGGATCACGACGGACGGGATCACGACGGGCGGGATGACGACGGACGGGATCACGCTGGCAGGCATCGTGAAACGCTACGGTGCCCACCCGGCGCTCGACGTGCCGCGCCTGGGTGTGCCGGCCGGCTCCCTGACGGTCGTGGTCGGCCCGTCCGGCTGCGGGAAGTCGACGGGGCTGCGGGTCGTCGCCGGGCTGGAGACACCCGACGAGGGCCGGGTGCTCATCGACGGCACCGACGTGACCCACCTGCCGCCGGGCGAGCGCGGGGTGGCCCTGGTCTTCCAGGACTTCGCGTTGTACCCGCACATGACCGTGGAGCGCAACATCGACTTCGGTCTCCGGCTGGCGGCCAGGCATGATCGGCGCTTTGGCCCGAGTCGGGCGGAGATCTCCAGCCGGGTGGCCGAGGTCTGCGCGATGCTCGGGCTCAGCGAGCTGCGCCGCCGCCGGCCCGAGCAGCTCTCCGGCGGGGAGCGCCAGCGGGTGGGACTGGCCCGGGCGATCGTGCGCCGCCCGGCCGTCCTGCTCCTCGACGAGCCGCTGTCGAGCCTCGACGCCCAGCTTCGTCAACGGGCGCGGGCGGAGCTGGTCCGGCTGCACCGGGAGCTCGGCAACACGGTGGTACTGGTCACCCACGACCAGCTTGAGGCGCTGTCGATGGGCACGAACCTGGTCGTCATGAACCGCGGCCGGGTGATCCAGGCCGGGCCGCCCGAGCAGGTGTACCGATACCCGGCGGACACCTTCGTCGCGACCTTCCTGGGCAGCCCGCCGATGAACCTGCACTCCGTCGCGCCGGCGGGGGACGGGCGGGTCCTGGCCGGTCCTGGGGTGGCGGCGCGGCTGCCCGGGCCGCCCCCGCCCCGGGCGGCCGGCCCGCCCCCCCGGGCCCGGCGGCCCCCCCCACAACCGGGCCCCCCCCCCCCACCCCCCCGGCCGCCACCCAACCTACACAACAACGTAGATCCCGCCCCCCCCAACC
>NZ_JAMQQF010000274.1 GCF_023716945.1 Frankia sp. AiPs1
GCTCGACGGCGGCACGGCGCGCCTTCGGCCGAGGAACCGGCGCAGGCGAGGGGCACGCCTGCGCGACCGGCCTCCCGACGCCGACCCCCGGAACCGGCCGGGCCACCCGCATCCGCGCCGGACCGCCCGCCGGCGGTCCGCCGGCCCGGCACGCCGCCCGCTCCCGGGCAGCCGCCAGATCGACCACCTGTGCGGTGTGCGCGCTTTGCACGGCTTCCTCCCAAGACACCCGGGACCACGACGCCACGAACTCCCGTTCGATCGAACTCCTGATCGATTGTCGCACCGGAGGCCCGCCGGGGAAAGGGACACGCTCGAACAGACGTTTGAGATTCCGCGACCGGGCGGTTACCGTCGAGACGATCAGGTTTGCACCGGGCGGTTTCCCCCGGTCGCGGACAGCCGGGTGCCGTGGGGGGTGCCGGACTCGCCGGACGAGGCCGACAGCCGCGCGCATGTCCGGCGTGCGACCGAGCAGCGGCCCTGCGCGACAGAGTAGGCGACGAGGAGAGCGGTAGGCGATGACCAGCCAAGGCAGGGGTACACGCCGGGGCGGGGCCCGCGGCAACGTGCGGGCCTTTCCCGAAAACCCCGCGGACGCAGCCGGCCTGACCCCCCGGCAGCGCAAGGTGCTCGAGGTCATCCGGGCCGAGGTGGAACGGCGCGGGTACCCGCCCAGCGTGCGGGAGATCGGGGAGGCGGTGGGGCTGACCAGCACGAGCAGCGTGGCGCATCAGCTCAAGATGCTGGAGGAGAAGGGCTACTTGCGCCGGGACCCGAACCGTCCGCGGGCGATGGAGGTACTCAGCCCCGATCGGCCGCGGCGCAAGGCCGACTCCGGCGCGGCGGCGGTCGTGTCGACCTTCCCGGGCACCGCGGCGACCCCGGCCGGCGCGAGCGGCGAGGGGTCCGCGGCCTACGTTCCGGTCCTCGGGCGCATCGCCGCCGGTGGGCCGATCCTGGCCGAGCAGGCGATCGAGGACGTCTTTCCGCTGCCGAAGGAAATCGTCGGCGAGGGCACCCTGTTCCTGCTCCGGGTCGTCGGCGAGTCGATGATCAACGCGGCGATCTGCGACGGTGACTGGGTGGTGGTGCGCCAGCAGCCGGTCGCGGACAACGGTGAGATCGTCGCCGCAATGATCGACGGTGAGGCGACGGTCAAGCGGCTACGGGTCCGCGACGGCAAGATCTGGCTGCACCCGGAGAATCCGACGTTCAGCGACATCCCCGGCGAGGAGGCGACGATCCTCGGGCGGATTGTCGCCGTGCTGCGCCGGGTCTGACCGTGGACGGCCGGCCGCGCGAGGCGGCCGGCCGGTTCAGCTGCCGTGGAACGGGCGCTACGCCCCGCCGACCACGCCGTGCTCGCGGGCAACGGGTCAGCACCGCCCCCGACGGGTCAGGGCTGGAAGGTGTGCAGTTCCGCGGCGAGCGACGGCGACACCCTCGCGAGCAGCCGGGTGCCGTCCGCGGTGTGCTCCAACTCGAGCACCTCGCCGTGGGCGTGCACCCGGGAGACGAGATCGCCCCGCGTGTAGGGGACGACGACCTTCATCTCGACGTCGGGGTGAGGGACGCGGATACACAGGGCGTCGACGAGCTCGGTCAGCCCCTCTCCCGTGCGGGCCGAGACGAAGACCGCGTCGGGCGCGAGCTGGCGCAGGCCGGCAAGGACGGTCGACTCGGCGGCGTCGACCTTGTTCACGACGATCAGCTCGGTCACGTTGCCCGCGTCGATGTCGTTGAGCACCTCGCGCACGGCCGAGATCTGCGCGGCCGGGTCGGGGGCGGAGCCGTCGACGACGTGCAGGATGAGGTTCGCGTCGGCGACCTCCTCCAACGTCGAACGGAACGCCTCGACGATCTGGTGCGGGAGGTGGCGGACGAACCCGACCGTGTCGGTGAGGGTGAAGGCCCGGCCGTCCGGCAGGGTCGCGCGCCGCACCGTGGGATCCAGCGTGGCGAACAGCGCGTCCTCGACGAGGACACCGGCGCCGGTGAGCCGGTTGAGCAGCGAGGACTTCCCGGCGTTGGTGTAGCCGGCGATGGCGACCGCAGGCACCTCGCCGCGACGGCGGGCGGACCGCTTCGTCTCACGCACCGTCGCCATCCCGGCGAGCTCCCGGCGCAGGCGGGCCATGCGGGCGCGCAGCCGGCGGCGGTCCGTCTCGATCTTCGTCTCGCCGGGTCCGCGGGTACCGATGGGCGCCCGCCCACCACCGCTGGCCGCAGCGCGGGACATCGACTCACCCCAGCCGCGCAGGCGGGGCAGCATGTACTGAAGCTGAGCGAGCTCGACCTGAGCCTTGCCCTCCCGAGACGTCGCGTGCTGGGCGAAGATGTCCAGGATGAGCGCGGTCCGGTCGATGACCTTGACCTTGACGACCTCCTCCAGCTGGCGGAGTTGGCCCGGGGTGAGCTCACCGTCGCAGATCACCGTGTCCGCGCCGGTCGCGGTGACAACCTCGGCGAGTTCGCGCGCCTTGCCGGAGCCGACGAAGGTCGCGGCGTCCGGCCGGTCGCGACGCTGCACGAGCGCATCCAGCACGACCGAACCCGCCGTGGTCGCGAGGGCGGCGAGCTCCGTCATGGAGGCCTCGGCCGACCGCAGCGAACCCGACGTCCACACGCCGATGAGGACGACCCGCTCCAGCCGAAGCTGGCGGTACTCGACTTCGGTGACGTCGTCGAGCTCGGTAGCCAGACCGGGCACGCGGCGCAGTGCCGCGCGTTCCTCCAGGTCGAAACCGTCCCCGGAATCGTCATAGAAGCCAGAGAGGTACGCCGAATCCGGATCGGCGAGGTCGGTGAGGGATCTGTCGAAAGTGGACGCCGTCAGGGCGTCGGCAGGAAGTGTCATACCATCCATTCCCAACGCGGCTCGCTGCCGCGAGATTCCGCGCCGCTTCGTCCGGCCAGGTCACGCGCACGGGTTCCGGCGACCTGATGAGGTCCGCGGCAGGGGCGGCGTGGGGCGCCGGCCGCTGCCCTGGCGGATTCATCCCGTCTCCATCCAGGGTCCCACGCCGCCATGACGATCGCGAACGCTTTGCGGGCCGGCACGCCGTGACCTTCGAACCGGACGCCGCACGCGTAGCCTCGACGCCGTGTACCGGGAGCGACCGACGACCCGGCTGCCGGCGACGCTCTGGTCCGCGCGAGGCCCGTCCGGGCCCGCCGGCGACCTCGACCGGGCGGATGCCAGCCCGCTGCGGCGCCTGTCGACGGGCGACCCTGCCCCCGACAAGCGAGCCGCGCAGGTCCACCGGATCCTGCCCGACGGCTGCATCGACATCATCTGGAGCTCCGACGGCCGGCTGATCGTCGCCGGGCCGGACACGGTCGCCACGCTTGCGAGCTGGGCGCCGGGGGTACGCCACGTCGGCCTGCGCTTCGACCCCGGACGCGGTCCGGCCCGGCTCGGGGTGCCCGCCGCGGAGCTGCGCGACCGCCGCCCGGAGCTTGCCGACCTGTGGGGTGGAGGGCCGGCCCGTCGGCTCGCCGAACGGCTCGCCGAGGCGGACGACCCGGCGTTGGTGCTCGAGACGTGCGTCGCCGCCCGCCCCCGCCATCCGGAGCTGGGCGATCCGCTGGTCGCGGCGATCGTGGCCGGGATCCGGGCCGGGTCGCCGGTGGCGGACGTGGCACGAGCGGCCGCGCTCAGCCAACGTCAGCTCCTGCGCCGCTGCCGGCAGCTGTTCGGATACGGCCCGAAGACACTCGCCCGCATCCTGCGGCTGCAGGAAGCCTTGCGTTCGGCGCGGACGGGCCAACGCCTGGCCGTGGTGGCCGCCGACGCCGGCTACGCCGATCAGGCCCATCTGGCCCGGGAGGTGCGCGCCCTGACCGGTGTCGCGCTGACCAGCCTGCTCGCCCCCGCCCGGCCGAGCGGTCCGGCGCCGGCGGGTCCCGCAGAGCCGCCGGGAGCCCCGAGGCTGCCGGGGCCGGAGCTGCCGGGGCTACCAGGTGAAGATCGGCCTGCCGGCATTCCTGGTCAGGGTGTCGCGACGGCGGGTAGCGGGGCGAACAGGTCGACGTGGTTGCCGTCCGGGTCGAGGACGGTCGCGTAGCGCTGGCCCCAGAAGGCGTCCCAGGGCGGCAGGTGACCGGTGTGGCCGGCAGCGAGCAGATCGGCGTGGAGCGCGTCGACCTCGGCGGGGCTGTCGCAGGCGAAGGCCAGGCTCACCCGTCCGACACCGCCGGTCGCCGGCGCCCAGTCCGGGTCGAAGGAACGGATCGTCTCCTCGGTGTCGAAGGCGAGGCGCAGCCCGCCGGGCAGGGTCACCTCGACGTGCGGTTCGGCCTCGGCGCCGGCCGGCGGTTCGAGCCCGAGCAGGCGGTAGAAGTCCAGGCTGCGGCCCATGTCTGCGACGACCAGGCCGATGAGGTTGAAGGTGGATGACATGTCCGCACCGTAGGACGCCTCAGGCCAGGCGGTCTTGTCGAAAACGGACGTCGCCGACGGCGGACACCCCGGAGGTCCCCCGGGAGCGGCTCAGCGGGTGGGAGAGCCGGGCAGCCCGGCGGCCGCAAGGATCTCGGTGGCGTCGGCGACCCCGGCCGCCGTCTGCCCGCCCAGGGCTGCCGGACGAAGGGCCGCCGGACGAAGGGCCGCCGGGCGCAGCACGCCGTCGAAGACCAGCTCGGCCGGTCCCCGTAGCAGCACGGTGTCGGGACGCCAGACGACCACCAGGCCGCCGCCCGGGACGTCGACCTCGACCTCGACCGCCGCGGGCGCAGCGCCGGCGCCGGTATGGGCCCCCGCCACGGCCGAGGGGCGAACGGTCGCCGCGGCGCCTTCCTCGGGCCCGCAGGCAGGGGAAGGCCCGGGGCGCAGGCCGCGGCGGGCGGCCCAGGCCACCGCGACGGCGCAGGCACCGGTGCCGCAGGAGGCCGTCTCCCCGACTCCGCGTTCGTAGACCCGCATGGCGACCCCGCCCGGCCGATCCACGACGATCTCGACGTTCACCCCGTCCGGGAAGTCCGCCGCAGAGAACGCGGGGGGGCGGGTCAGGTCGAGGCCGCGCAGGGTGGGCACGTCGAGATCGTCGGCGAAGCAGACGGCATGCGGGTTGCCCATCGACACGCCGACCGCCGTGAAGGCGCGCTCGGCGACGGTCACCGCCGAGCCGGGTCCGGCGGACAGCCGCGGCGGGCCCATGTCAACCGTGACATCCCCGGCGGCCGGCACCTCCACGAGCCGCAGGCCGGCGCGGGTCGCGATGGTGAACCGGCCGGGCCGGGCATAACCGGCGGCCACCAGGTAGCGGGCGAACACGCGGGCGCCGTTTCCGCACATCTCGGCGAGGGACCCGTCGGCGTTGCGGTAGTCCATGAACCAGCGGGCGGTCCCGGCGAGGGGGGCTGCCTCGGGGACCGCGGCGGACAACACGACCCGCAGGACCCCGTCCGCGCCGACACCGGTGCGCCGGTCGCACAACGCGCGGACCAGGTCCGCGGTGAGGTCGAGGTCGCCGTCCGGGTCGGGCAGCACGACGAAGTCGTTGCCCGTGCCGTGGCCCTTGACGAAGCGCTGCTCCCGGTCGTCCCGCACAGGGCGATCGTACGGCGCAGCAGCCCGGGCCGCCGAGCCCACCCAGGCCGCCACCGCAGCCATCCCCCGGCGACGCACTTCATCCTCGGGCGGCGCAGTTCATCCTCCGGCGGCGCGCACCCACTCCCGCATCCGATCGTCGGTCCGCGCCGGGGGCCTGTACCAGCGGTCCGGACGCCCTCGACCCAGCGCGATCAGCCGGGCGTCCTCCACCGGTACCGGCGGACAGAACACCGGCCCGATCGCCCGGTCGCAGCCGAGGTCGACCACCCGGGTGGCGAGCCGGGCGGTGTCGACCCCGTCGGCGACCACGGTGAGCCGCCGCTGGTGGGCCAGCCGGGAGATCGCCGCGACGACCGCCTCCCCCTCCAGATCCCGCATGGTGGCCCGTAGGAAGGCGCCGTCGAGCTTGACGAGGTCAAGGGGCAGCAGGTCGAACATCGCCAGCGACCCGAACCAGGTGCCGAACGACTCGACGGCGATCGCGACGCCGAGGGCGCGCAGCCGCTCCAGCAGACGGGGAACCACCGGCGCGGCCAGCCCGAGGTCCCGCTCGCTGAACTCCAGGCCGATCGCCCCCGCCGGCAACAGCCGGCCGGAGAGCAGCCGGTCGACCTCTGCGACGAAGGCGGGGCTGGCGAGCTGGCGGCCATCGACGTTGACCCACAGCCGAGGCGGCCGGATCGGCGTGCCCACGGCCATCCGGTGCCAGGTCCGCGCCTCCGTCACCGCCATCCGCAGGACCCACTGGTCGACCTGGTGGACGAGGCCGGCGGCGGCGGCGATCGGCATGAACTCCGCCGGGCCGAGCACGCCGCGCTCGGGATGCTGCCAGCGCGGGTGGGCTTCCATTCCCGGAACTGACCCGTTACGCAGGTCCACCTCGGGCTGGAAATGCAATCGCAACGAGCCATCGTCGAAAGCAGCGTAGAGAGCGGGAACGAGAGTCAGGTCGGGTGGGGAACCGGCAGCAGCGGAGGGCGCGGTCACATCGATCTCTCCAGACGCCGAGCGGGACCGGCCGCCGCACGCCGGGCGTCGGCGACGCCGCGGTTCGGCGCCAACCCATCGCCCCGGAGCCGTTTGACCGATCACCCGTCAGAGCGAACCCACCAGCCGTAGCACCTGGGTGACATCCGGTTGGTCCAGCCAGACTATCCGCTCGTCCCGACGAAACCAGGACCTTTGCCGTCGGGCAAAGCGCCGCGTCGCGGTAATTGTGGCCTGCTTGGCCTCCTCGGCGGAGTCCATTGCTCCGTCGAACCAGTCGAGCAGTTGAGCGTATCCCAGCGCACGGGACGCCGTACGGCCTTCCCTCAGGCCCTTTTCCACCAACCTCTGCACTTCGTCGGGAAAACCCGTGCCCCACATTCTGTCCACCCGTTCGACGATGCGTTCGTCCAGATCAGTCCGGTCCACCCCGATCTGGACGACGTCGTAGACGGAACGGTGCTCGGGCAGGGTGGCCTCGAAGGTTCCGGTCAGCTCGACGACCTCCAGCGCGCGCACGATGCGGCGGCCGTTGGTCGGCAGGATCGCCTCGGCGGCCCGCGGCGCGAGCCGCGCCAGGTCACCGTGCAGCGCCGGCGCGCCGCGGCTGGCCAGCTCCCGCTCCCAGCGCGCCCGCACGGCCGGATCGGTGCCCGGGAAGGTCAGATCGTCCAGGGCGGCGCGCAGGTACAGCCCGGAGCCGCCGACCAGCACCGGGGTCCGGCCCGTCGCGAGCAGACCGTCGATCACCCGACGCGCGTCGGTCTGGAAGCTGGCGACGTCGGCGGTGCGCGTCACGTCCCAGACGTCGAGCAGATGATGGGGCACCCCGCGGCGCTGCGCCGGCGGGACCTTGGCGGTGCCGATGTCCATCCCACGGTAGAGCTGCATCGAATCGGCGTTGACAACCTCGCCACCGAGCGCGAGCGCGAGCTCGATGCCAAAATCGCTCTTACCCGCGGCGGTCGGCCCCACCACCGCCACCACCGGACCCGGCCCTGACCGCTCCCGCGTGCTCATCGCCCCGATCGTGCCACGTGCCGGTGCGGCGCCGGCACGCCCGCCCGGTCGGCGTCCCGGTCCAGCCGGTCAGGCGGCCCCGGAGCTGGCCTCGGCGACGGCGGGCGC
>NZ_JAMQQF010000275.1 GCF_023716945.1 Frankia sp. AiPs1
GCCCGGCTGCGGGCGCAGGCGCGGGAGATCCTGGCCGCACGGGAGGTGCACGCCACCCTCGCCGCCCTGCGGCGGGCCGGTGCGCAGGCCCGCTACTCGCCGGTGGATGTCCGCGACCCCGACGCGGTCGCCCGTGCCCTGGCGGAGGTCCGCGCCGACTGGGGGCCGGTCAGCGGACTCGTCCACGGTGCCGGCACGCTCGCCGACAAGCTGCTCGTCGACAAGACCGACGACGCCTTCGACCGGGTGTTCGACACGAAGGTCCGGGGGCTGCGGACGATGCTGGACGCGCTCGCCGACGACCCCGTGGAGCTGCTGTGCCTGTTCTCCTCGGTGGCGGGTTGGTTCGGCAACGCCGGCCAGGCCGACTACGCGATGGCGAACGCGACCCTGGACCAGGTCGCGGGCGCCTACCGGGCCGAGCATCCGGACTGCCTGGTCCGCTCGATCGCCTGGGGCCCCTGGGCCGGGGGAATGGTCGGGCCGCTACTGGCCGAGATCTTCGCCAGCCGCGGGGTGCCGGCGATCCCCGTCGCTCAGGGCGCGGCGGCGTTCGTCGACGAGATCACGGGTGCGCGCAGCGCCGGAACGCAACCACGGATCCTGCTCGGCGCGGGCGGCCCGGAGGCACTCGGTGCCTCCGCCGACGGCGATCAGGCACCGTCCGAACGGCGGATCCTCGGCCAGCTCTCGGTGCACGAGCGCACCCATCCCTGGCTGAGCGACCACAGCCCCGCCGACATCGCGGTGCTCCCGCTCGCGATGGCGCTGGACTGGCTCGCCCGCGGCGCCCGCGCGCTGCGCGGTGACGGCGAGGCCGGGATGGTGCTGCGCGACCTGCGGGTTCTTCGCAAGATTGCCTTCCCGCACCTGGCCGACACCGGCCACGAGCTGTACGTCAGCGTGACCGAGGCCGGGGCGGCCGCCAGCGGCGGCAACCCGTCCACCGCCGGGGCCGGGACGGCGCCGCTACCTGTGCTGCGCCTCGACGACGCCGACGGCATGCCCCACTACCAGGCCAGGCTCGATGCCGCGCCGCCACAGCCGGTGCCGGCGTCGGCGTGGCCGACTCCGGACGGCCTCGCCGAGAAGGCCGCCGAGGTGTCGACGTGCCGGGACCTGATCTACCGCAGCGACGCGCTGTTCCACGGCCCGCGTTTCCAGGCGATCCAGTGGCTCAAGGGGATGTCGGAACACGGTGCCGAAGGGTCCGTCGTCGGCGTGCGGGAGCTGGCCTGGGGCCTCGACGACTGGTACTTCGATGTCGCCGGCCTCGACGGCGGCATGCAGCTCGCCGGGCTGTGGGCCTGGCGGGTGCTCGGCGGCGCGTTGCCGGTCGCCGTCCGCGAGTGCCGCATCCACCGGCCGGGCCTGATGACCGGCGAGGCCCGCAGCGTCGTGACCGCCCGGGAGATCGACAACATCCATGCCCTGTGCGACGTGGTCGTCCTGGACGACGACGCCGCCCGGATCGAGTTGCTCGGCGTGGAGCTGGTCCGCCGCCCCGACTGGACGCCCTCGTCCTGACCCCCGCAAGGCGATCGGGCGGCGGGTCGAGTCCGAACGCGCGAGGCCCCGGACCGGCGGCGACTACCGGCCCGGGGCCGTCTTTCGCCTCGGGCCCACCCGCCGCCAACGCAAAGGTAACCGCGCGATCTGTCACCACATCGTCACCGGGGCTCTCGCCGGCGCCCCACGACCACTGACTCCAGGGCGTTGAACTGCAGCCGTGTTGTGCCTTCGAGGTGGGCGACGTCGTCCCGGCCGTCGCCGGTGAGGGCGAGGAACACGTACTGTTCCGTGCGGGTCAGGCGGGTGCCGCCGGTGTCGGCGGCCAGCTCGATGGTGGTGAGCGAGGCCCAGCGGGGCTGACCGTCGAGAATGCCCGTGTAGGCGAAGACGATGCGGTCGTCGGGAACGATGTCGAGGAACTGCGCGCGGTATTCGATCCGCTCCGGCACCCCGGCGGCGGCGAACGTGCCGCCGGCGAGTTCATGTCCGCCGACGCGGAAGTCCAGCTCGTGCCACCCCGTCCCCGGCTCGCCGGGGACGCGGAACCAGCGTCTGCGCACAGCGATGTCGGAGAAGGCGGTGAAGACGTGACCTGGTGGTGCCGCCAGGACGCGTGACAGCGTGAACGACCCGTGCAGCGGGGGCAAACCCGCTTTGGCTGGGACGGTGGCACGGTCCGCGGCGGTCCCGGACGGGTGATCGATCGGCACCGGCCCATCGTCCCACTGACCGCGCGGGCCACCCTGTGGCCACCGACTCCAGGCCGTTGATTCGTTTTCGTTCAGTCGTTCATGTTCTCTGGCGATTCAGGCGAGATGTTCCTGCGGGGCGTCATCAAAGGAGGCCGTAAAGGAGACGCTCCGCGAGGTCTCAGCTTATGACCGCTTCGTCCTGGGGGTCGTAAGCGACCAGGCCGAGGGAACGAGCGATGCCGGCGATGAACCTGACCACGTCCGGCCCACCGTGCCAGGACATCGTGATGTAGATGAACTCGCCGTCGGCCTGGCTGGCCAGATCGCCATCAGCCGGGCCCTCCCAGATCGGCTCCTCGTGGGGGAACTCGGCGCGCATGCGCCGAATCAGTTCGACCAGCTCGGAGCAGGCCGGTTCGAGGGCATCCGCCTCCCATCGCTGCTCGGACTGGTCCATCCGGCGTTCGTACTCGGCCGCCGCCTCCTCGCCGGTCAGGGAACCGGCGTGCCGCCAAACAGCTACGTCGTAGGTCATAGCCGAATCATGGTGTGCGACGCAGCCGCGCCGTGTGCCGGGCTCCGGCGAGAGCCCACCTCCTCGACCACCCTCCTCGACCACGGCTACCCCGAACGCCCGTCCACAATGCCGGCGTCCGCCCAGGGGACGCCGTCGCGTTCGTCGAGGCGCAGGGCGAGGCTGTAGCCGACGAGGACGATCAGGTGCAGCAGGAACAGCCAGAAGCCGACCGCGACGGCCCCGCCGACGGCCCGGAAGCCGCCGAACGGCAGGCCCAGGTTCAGGTGGAACGACAGGAACAGCACGAATCCCTGCACGAAGCCGGCGACGAACGAGCCGGTCGCCGCCGCCGCCCACAGCGTCGCCGCCCAACCGGGCCGCCCCGGCCCCACTCCCCGATAGACGATCATCAACGTCGCGGTCAGCACCAGCCAGTCGACCGTGAACGCGACGATCACGCCCAGCCCGGCGGAGACGCCGCGCTCGGCGAACAGCCGGGCCAGCGTCGGCGTCACGAGCAGAACCGGCAGCAGCAGCACCGGGGCCGCGGCGAGCAACGGCAGGACGCCCAGGCGGCCCCGCCACCCGACGAGACCCTCGGTCGTTCCGGCGAGTCGGACGAAGGCCCGCCGCAACCCCTCGCCGTAGAAGGTGGCGGGCACCGCGGCGGCCACGACGACCAGCGGCGACATCGTCAGCGCCGCATCGAACGCGGCGATGACGACCGCCGGGGCGCCGAGACCGCCGGGCAGCGCATCGGCCAGGGACAGGCCGAGCTCCGCCGCGCGCGGCCGGCCGAGCAGCCGGCCGAGCAGATTGACCGCCACCAGCACCCCGGGAACGACCGCGATCGCCGCGTAGTACGTGACGCCCGCCGCGAGCAGCGCGAGATCGTGGCCGCGCAGCGCGCCGACCACCTCCCGGACCAACACCCTCAACCAACGCAGCCTCATCACGCATCCCCGCCGTCACCCGACGGTCCCCATCCTGACCGTCGCGGCCTGCGGGGCCGTTACTCGATGACCCGAAGGGTGGAGGGGACGTCCATCCGGCGGATCCGGCGGGCCGCGGCCAGCGGCGCGATCGCGACCGCGCCGACGCCGAGCAGCAGGATGACGGCCAGGGTGCGGCCCGACAGGATCGCCTGCACACCGAGGTCGGGCAGCGTCTTGGCGAGCAGCACCTCCACGGTGTAGCGCAGCGCCCAGTAGCCGGCGGCGATCCCCAGCAGCGTCCCGATCAGGCCCATCGCCGCGCTCTCGGCGACGGACAGGCCGAGCACGGTGCGCGTGGACAGCCCGTAG
Source organism: Frankia sp. AiPs1 (assembly GCF_023716945.1). Lineage (GTDB taxonomy): Bacteria > Actinomycetota > Actinomycetes > Frankiales > Frankiaceae > Frankia. Next base: position 4,026 of record NZ_JAMQQF010000275.1, read on the forward strand.
GCGAGCATCGTCGCGTGTTCGCGGCGCCGCTCGTCCACGGCGATGCTCATCGCGTTGTAGGCGATCAGCACGGCCAGCAGGAGCACGACCACCTCGCCGATGCGCAGGATTCCGACGAAGCTGCGCAGCAGGGCCCGGATCTCCTCGATGCTCGCCGTCGCCGACACCACCGACGCCACCCCCGGGATGGCGGCCAGCGTCCGGGTGGCCGCGGCCCGGCCGTACCCGGCCGCCGGCTGCACGACGACCACGTTGGTGGTTCCGGCGAGCCGGAACGCACCGGCGTCGGCGTTGTCGAGGAAGACCACCGAGCGCACCGGGAAGTCGTGGATGCCGGCGATCCGCAACGGGGTGTCGATGGTCCGGTAGCCGGTGCCGACCCGCTGCGGATGGCGCAACGTGATCGTGTCACCGGGGTGGACGCCCAGGTCGTGGGCGGCCTTCTCGGAGATCAGCAGTCCGCCGGTGGGGGACCCGGAGGCGACCGACGGCGACCACAGCCCGTGCCCGATGTCGAGGATGTAGGTGAGCACGTCGATCGGCGCGGCCGAGGCGTCGCCGCCGGCCGGCGCGGGGGAGATGCGGCCGGGCAGCGCCAGCGTGGGGTCGGTCTCGGCGACGGCGGGGGAACGGCGCACGGCGTCCACCGTCGGGGAGTTCACCGGTTCGACCCGGGGCAGCATCACCCGCAGCCGGTCGGGGTTGCTGGTCGTCAGGTCCGCCTCGGCCCGGTTCGTGGTGCGGGTGAACGTGTCAAGCTCGCCGGTGAACACCACCAGGGCGGTGATCACCGCGGCGATCGCGACGGCGGTGAGCAGCAGTCGGCGCGGGGCGCGCGCCAGGTTGCGCAGCGGCATCTGGGTGAGGCTGCCCCCGGGCAGCCGGGCCCGGCCCAGCAGCCGGACCAGCGGTCCCGTCCCCCCGGCCACGGCGCTTGCCCGGATCGCCTGCACCGGCTCCACCCGCACCGCCCGCCACACCGGCGGCAGGGCGGCGAGCACCGGCAGGACCAGGCCCACGGCCGCGGCCCGGGCGAACACGCCCACCTGGAAGTTCGTGTGCCACACCGGCAGCGGCCACACCCCGCGCAGCAACGCGCCCATCGCGGCGCCCACGACGAGGCCCACCACGACACCGGCAACCACCCCGAGCACGCCGACCTGGGCGCCCAGCAGCAGCGGGCGCAGCGCGAGCCGGCGCGGCGCCACCCCCAGCGCCATCCCGATCCCGATCTCCCGGCGCTGCGCGTCGACGACCCGGCCGACCAGGTTGAACGCGGCGAACACCGCTCCGACCAGGACGAGGACGGCCAGCACGTCCCACAGCCGCTGATCGCTGTTCACGTCGTCGTAGAGGATCTGCCGGGTCTGGATGTCGTCCCGGTCGGTCACCGTCACACTGGTGCCCGGCAGCGCCGCGGCCAGGGCCTGGGACAGCTCGGCGGCGAAGGCGGCGGTGTCCGTGCCCGGCCGCAGGGTCAGCACCAGGTCGTTGACGGCGCCGGGCTGCCCGGTGAGCCGCTGCGCGGTCGGTAGCGACGTGTAGAGCACCCCGAATCCGGACTGGGTGACCAGGCCGGGCTGCTCGCCGGGCAGGATGAAGTACTCCGGTGACTGGCCCTGCCCGACGTAGCGCACCTCGCCGCCGCCGCTGGTCCGCACGGTGCCGGTCGGCGGGAGGTGGTTGGCGTTGGCGAAGGTGCGATCCAGGACGCCGACGTCGCGTCCGGAGTCGGCGGGCACGAGCGCGCGCCCCCGGGCCACCGACACCGCGTCGACCGGCGGCCGGGCGGTCAGGTCGATGCCGACCAGCTCGCCGCGGGAGAGCACGGTGTGCCCGGGGCGGGAGGCGTCGATCTCGGTCGGTAGCACCAACCGTTCGGCGTCGGCGGTGACGGCCGCCGCGGCCGGCAGCGAACGGACCACGGCCGCGAGCCGCCCCTGCGCCACCGTGGCCCCGGCCCCGACGGAGACCCGCAGATCATGCACGTTCAGCCGGGCGTAGCTGGCGTCGTAGGACTGCCGCCGCCAGTGCGAGGAGCTGGTCAGGCCGGCGTAGAGGCCCGTGCCGAGGCCGATCATCACGGCGATCGCGACCACGAGCAGCAGGCGTTGACGCAGTTCGCGCAGCGACCAGCGCCACCACAGCCCCGTCGACGCCATCCGTCCGCCGCCCGCCCGGCCGTCCGACCCACCGTCCGACCCACCGTCCGACCGGCCTTCCGTCAGCGCGTACTCGGTCACCAGCGCAGCTCCGCCACCGGCACCTGGCCGCCCGGTGGCGGGCCGTCGTGGACGATCCGCCCGCCGGACAACTCGATCACCCGGTCCGCGATCCGGGCGATCTCCCGGTTGTGGGTGACGACGAGCACGGTGCGGCCCTGGGCGGACTGACCGCGCAGCAGCTCCAGGATGCGCACGCCGGTGGTGACGTCCAGCTCGCCGGTCGGCTCGTCGGCCAGCAGAATCGGGTTACCGGTGGCGATGGCGCGGGCGATCGCCACCCGCTGCTGCTCCCCGCCGGAGAGCTGGTGGGGAAAGTGCGCGGCGCGCTCGGCGAGTCCCACCCCGGCCAGCACCTCGTCGGTGACCTCGCCGGCCCGGTCCCGCCCGGCGACGTCCGCGCCGAAGCGGACGTTCTCCCGCGCGGTGAGGGCCGGGAACAGGTTGAACGACTGGAACACGAAGCTGACCGCCCGGCGGCGGACCTCCCGCCGGGTTCGCCGGGACGCGCGGGTGACGTCGACACCGTCCAGCCGCACCGTCCCGGTGGTGGCGGTGTCCAACGTACCGATCAGGTTGAGCAGCGTCGTCTTGCCACAGCCCGACGGCCCGAGGATCACCAGCAGGCAGCCGGCGCCGACTCGCAGGGTGACGTCCGCGAGCGCTGTGACGCCGCTCGCCCCGCCGTCGTACCGTTTCCCGACGCCGACCAGGTCGATGCGCACCGCCTCGGCCGTCCCAATGACGTCGGCCGTCCCAATGACGTCGGCCGTCCCGGCCTTCTTGGCCGTCCCGGTCCCGTCGGTCGTTTGGGTTTTCTCAGCCGTGCCGGCTTCCCGATCCGCCGGGCCGCCGGGCAGCGCCACGCTCGGCCCCCTGTCGTCGCGATCGCCGGGCTCCGGTCGCGCCGGGCTCGGCCCAGTATCGGCGCTGCCGGGGCGGCGTCGGGGGAACCGGCCGGCGGCCGGATTGCGCGCGCCACCGGGCAACGCCGCACGAATGCGATGGCATCCACCGGGGCCCGCCGACGGCCCGGCGGACCCCGGTGGATGGTGGCCCGGTGGCGGCGCCGCGCATCCGCCGGCGCCCCTGGCGGATGTGGGTGATGCGGCTGCCGCCACCGGTGGGGGAGTGGTCGGTGGGCAGAGATGGCCAGGACGGGGATGGCCAGGACGGGGATGGCCAGGACGGGACGGGAACGGCGGGATGAGGGAAAGGGGGGCTGCCCGCCGTTGGGCGCCATGGCGGACCCGCTCGCCGGTGGGGGTCACCGGGGGGTCGGACGCCGGCGCTGGGATGTCGGCGGGCAGCCGGTCTGGGGGTGGCCGGTTCCGGGCGGGGAATTGGCGGGCTGCCCGCCGTGAGGGGTGCGGCGGGCAGCCCGCAGGTCCGACGCGGTGGAACCGGCGTTGGTCCGGCC
>NZ_JAMQQF010000276.1 GCF_023716945.1 Frankia sp. AiPs1
GCGGGCCGCCGTGGCCGGCTCGGGCCGGCGAGTCCGGCCGGTCAGGCGAACCCGGCCGGTCAGGCGAACCCGGCCGGTCAGGCGAACCCGGCCGGTCAGGCGAACCCGGCCGGTCAGGTTGGCCGGCTCGGGCGATCCGGTCGCGCCTGGCCCGATCGGGGGACGCGTCCTGAGGCTGGCCGGGTTCGGACCGCGTCGGGTCCGAATCCGGGTCGCCCCGGTAGGCGCCCCGATCGTAGGGAGAGCTCACCAACCGCTCCATCCGTCGCTCTGGGACTCCCCGGTCGCCGATCCGCCACAGGGGACGGGCCGACACCCCCGACCGCTACCGTCGGTCCAGTCTCCGCCGGTCGGGTCCCACTGGAACCTGGCCGTAGGGGACGCCGGCCACCGGCCCTGGGCGGGACGCTGCTGACCACGCAGGGCCGGGCCACCCTCCGGGCTCACCCCGGCAAGGTCGCGGAACGGCACCACTCGTGGTCGGCACCACGCCTGGACCTGCCGCGACACCCACATGGCAGACCAGGATCTCACGCCAGATTCCGCCCGCTCGCGCAGGGCGCCCGGGACGCGCCGCGTCAGCGGGGGCAGCGACGCCGCGCGGTCACGGCCACGCCCGGCGTCACCGAGCGTGCGCCCCGCGAAGGGCGATGCGGTGCTCCAGCCGCGACCAGCTGGGCGGCACCACCCGCGGCCGGTCCCCGCGGCGAGGACCGGCCGGTGCGGCGGATGGACGGCAGACGGCGGGAGAGCGAGCGGCGAGAGCGCACCGTCAGGTGTCGGCGGCACGGCGGTGCTGACGCTTCGCCTTCGGCTCGCCGGTGCCGATCACGTAGGACGTGATCAGATGGTTCCACCCGCACGGGCGGCATACCTCGACGACGTAGACCCGCAGCTCGCTGTACCTCGCCGCGAGTGCCGGAAGGTCCTTCGTCGCCCGCACGCGACCGGAGCTCCCACCGAGTTCATCGCCGTAGGTATAGGTGACGTGGATGAGCGGATCGGCGCCTCGGCAGACCGGGCAGCGCTTACTCGTCGGCTCACCGTGGTACTTGGCCGCCCGCAGCAGGTAGGGGTGGGCGTCACAGACGTCGAGCGATGACACCCGACCCGCAAACAGATCCGCGAGCGTCGCCCGGCGGGCGAGCGCGTAGTCGATGACCGACCGCGACCGCATGTCTCAACGGTACGCCGCGGACGTGTTCCAGGCAGACGGTCCGGACAGATGGTCACCGAACGGACCGCCGCACGCCGTCGCCCCGACGGCCAGGTCCGCACTCTCCTGGCCGGGCCCGCGGCCACTGTGAGCCGGATGACACTGTGACGCCGTCACCACTCACGGCAAGGTCGTGCGGTGGATGTCACCGGCCCCGGCCCGGCCGCACGGGCGACCGGACCGCACCAGAAGCGCGCCCGAATCATCCCTGCGACCAGGCAGTTTCTGGGCCATCCAGCGATCTCTTCAAGATCACCAAAGGTGGAGTGGCGCCGATCCCGAGCGGCGGCGGCCGGGAGCCGCGCCGCGACTCCGCCCGGAGGTGGAAGTGTCGTTCTGTCATCTCCTGGTCGCCGGATGGTCATTCCTGGTTGCGGCGCTCGTCCCGAGACGTCTATCCTCGATGTATCGCTTCGATATGTCGGCGCGACAGTAACGGCGCGACGGTAACGGCGTGGCAGCAACGGCACGGCAGTAACGGGCACGGCGGTAGCGGCCGTGGCACGGTCGAGGGAGGGTGGGTAATGCTGGAACTGGCGGTTCTCGCCCTGCTCTCCGAGAGCCCGATGCACGGTTACGAGCTGCGCAAGCGGCTCGCCGCGGTCCTCGGCGCGTTCCACCGGTTCAGCTACGGCTCGCTCTACCCCTGCCTGCGTCGCCTCGCGGACGCCGGGTACGTCACCGCGGACGACGTCAGCGCGACGACCCGGCTCGGCGGGCGCAGTCGGGTCGTCTACACGCTGACCGGCGAGGGCAAGGAGAAGCTCGCCGAGCTGCTCGGCGAGGGTGGCCCGTCCTCCTGGGAGGACGAGATGTTCGGCGTGCGGTTCGCCTTCTTCGCAAAGACGGACGCCGCCGTCCGCCTGCGCATCCTGGAGGGGCGCCGCGGCCGGCTCGAGGAGCGCCGGGAGAAGGTCCGCTCGGCCCTGACCCGGACCGTTGAGCGGTTCGACACCTACACCCTCGAGTTGCAGCGCCATGGGCTCGAGTCGGTGGAACGCGAAGTCCGGTGGCTCAACGAGCTGATCGAGACGGAGCGGGCCAGCGCCCCGACCGCGTTCACGGAACCACAGTTGTCCACAGCGTCCACAGGGTTGTCCACAGCTCCATCCACAGGATCGGATCCATCCACCGGATCGGAGCCGGGCACGCTTCCCCCTCCCGCTCGTGGCGGCGGGACGGGGCGCCGGCCGGTCAGGCCGGCCCGAGCGGGCCGGACGGCCCGGCGGGACGGACGCGGCACCTATCTCGACGGCACGCACGGCGGCAACGAAGGCGACGCGCGCGACCGGATCAGGCATGCCCCGGCCGAGGCCGGCCCGGACCCCGACGGCGAGGTTCCGGCCAACAGGTGAGTGGCACCGCGTAGCGGCGCCGCACCCTGCCATTCGGCTGACAGGCGGCATCGCGACGGAGCCGTGTGCCCGATATTTCCACTTCCATAGAAATTGCAGCTAAGGAGCAGACCGTCATGGGTTCGGTACGTGTCGCCATCGTCGGCGTGGGCAACTGCGCCGCCTCGCTGGTCCAGGGGGTCGAGTACTACCGCGGCGCCGACCCGTCGGCGCAGGTCCCCGGGCTGATGCACGTGACGCTTGGCGACTACCACGTCTCCGACCTGACGTTCGTCGCCGCGTTCGACGTGGACGCCAAGAAGGTCGGTCGCGATCTCTCCGAGGCCATCGTCGCCAGCGAGAACAACACCATCAAGATCGCTGACGTGCCGCCGCTCGGCCTCACCGTCTCCCGGGGTCACACCCTCGACGGCCTCGGCCGCTACTACCGCGAGACCATCGAGGAGTCGGACGAGGCGCCGGTCGACGTCGTGGCCGCCCTGCGGGAGACCCGGGCCGACGTGCTCGTCTGCTACCTGCCGGTGGGTTCCGAGGACGCCGCGAAGTTCTACGCCCAGTGCGCGATCGACGCCGGGGTCGCCTTCATCAACTGCCTGCCGGTGTTCATCGCCGGGGTGCCCGAGTGGGCGGAGAAGTTCCGCGCCGCTGGCGTGCCGATCGTCGGCGACGACATCAAGTCGCAGGTGGGCGCCACCATCACCCATCGGGTGATGGCGAAGCTCTTCGAGGACCGCGGCGTCGTCCTCGACCGCACGATGCAGCTCAACGTCGGCGGCAACATGGACTTCAAGAACATGCTCGAGCGCGACCGGCTGGAGTCGAAGAAGATCTCCAAGACCCAGGCCGTGACCTCCCAGGTCTCCCACGACCTCGGTAAGGACAACGTGCACATCGGGCCGTCGGACTACGTGGCCTGGCTCGACGACCGCAAGTGGGCCTACGTCCGGCTGGAGGGTCGCGCGTTCGGCGACGTCCCGCTGAACCTGGAGTACAAGCTCGAGGTCTGGGACTCCCCCAACAGTGCCGGCGTGGTCATCGACGCGGTGCGCTGCGCCAAGATCGCCCTGGACCGGGGCGTCGGCGGGCCGATCCTGTCCGCCTCGTCGTACTTCATGAAGTCCCCGCCGGAGCAGTACCGCGACAACGAGGCCCGCGACAAGGTCGAGGCGTTCATCCGCAACGAAGGCTGACATCCGCAAGGAAGGCTGAACGAGTCCCGCCGGTCGCCCGGCGGACCCGTCCACCCGCCCTGAACGCCCGCTTCCCCGGCTGGGGAGGCGGGCGCCGGGTTCGGTCGTCCGGAGGGGGCGGCCGAACCCGGCGACCCCCGGCCACGGCCCGAGTGGGCCCGCACGGGCGCACCAATGACCTGCGGTAGGCCGGGTGGCCCTACGCTGGCAGGCGTGGCATGGTCGGCGAACCTCCGCGAGCTGCTGGGCGGCCGCCGGTTCCGGATGCTTTACGCGGCCCGGCTCACCTCCCAGGCTGCCGACGGCGTCTTTCAGGCGACCCTCGTCAGCTACGTACTGTTCTCCCCCGAGCGGGCGACGTCCGCGGGGGCGCTGGCCTCGTCCCTGGCGATCGTCGTGCTGCCCTTCAGCGTGATCGGCCCGTTCGCGGGCATCGTGCTCGACCGGACGTCCCGTCAACGGGTGCTCGTCGTCAGCTCGCTCGTGCGGATGGTGCTCATGGCCATCCTGGTGGTGCTCATCGCCGCCGGGCGGACCGGCGTCGACTTCTACGCGGTGGCACTCGCGTCGGTGAGCGTGAACCGCTTCGTCCTGGCGGCGCTGTCCGCCGGGCTGCCCGTCGTCGTCGACGTCGACCGCCTCGTCACCGCCAACGCCCTGTCGGTCACCTCCGGCACCGTCGCGACCCTGCTCGGCGCCGGTCTCGGCAGCGGGGTACGGGGCCTGGTCGGCGGCGACGACCGGACGGTGGCCCTCGTCGCGGGCCTGGCGGCGCTCGCCTACCTGCTGGCGATGGTGACGGCGGCGCGCTCCGGCCGGGACGACTTCGGTCCCGTGGTGGCAGTGCCCTGGCAGGGAGCCTGGCGGCAGGCCAGCGAGGTCGTCGCCGACATGGTCGACGGCGCCCGCTATCTGGCCGGCCACGGCCCGGCCCGCCGGGCGCTCGCCGCGCTGACCAGCTCGCGGGCCGCCTACGGACTGGTCCTCGTGATGACGGTGCTGCTGTACCGCAACTACTTCACCGGCAGCGAGGGTGGGCTGACGGGCCTCGCCGCCGTCGTGACCGCCAGCGGGGTCGGCACGATCACGGCGGCGGTCGTGACCCCGCGGGTCACCCGGCGGATGCCGAAGTCGAGCTGGATCACGCTGGTCCTGGTGTTCGGCGGGGTCGTCGAGGTGATCCTGGGGCTGCCCTTCCGGGCTCCCCTGTTCATCGTCGCCGGCGCACTGCTCGGGTTCTCCGCCCAGGCCAGCAAGATCTGCGTGGACACCATCGTCCAGGAGCAGACCGACGACGCCTACCGCGGCCGCGCCTTCTCGCTCTACGACCTGTTGTTCAACGTCGCCTTCGTGGCTGCGGCGGCGATCGCCGCCATCATCCTGCCCGACGACGGCCGCTCGGCCGCGGTGGTCATCGTCGCCGGGCTGGGCTACGCGCTGGCCGGGCTCGGGTACTACCGGGCCGCTCGCCGCCATCCCGAGGACCGGGTGATCCGCGGCGTGGGCGACGGGCCGCCGCCACCGCACCCGGCCGTTCCCCCGCCCGGCGGTCCCGCCGATTCGGTCGATCCAACCGATCCCGCCAGCCGGATGAACCCGATCATCTCGACGGGGCCGGCCGAGAGCCGCAGCTGACCCGCCCCGGTCGCAGACTGTCCCGGCCGCCCACGCTGGTCCGGCCGCCCACGCTGGTCCGGCCGCCCGGTCATGTGGTCCTGCGGTCAGGCGTCCGGGATCGGCACCTCGTGCTCGCGGGCCCACCGGAACAGCTCGGCCTCGGCCGCCTCGCGCCCGACGAGGCCGCACTCGAAGCGGAACTCCAGCATGTGCGCGCGGGCCTGGCCCACCAGACGGGACGGGGCGAGCCCGAGCAGCGCCATGATGTCGTCGCCGGACAGCTCCGGCCGGATCGCCGCGATCTCCTCCCGCGCGGCGAGGTCGGCGATCCGTTCCTCCAGCGAGTCGTAGGTACGCGACAGCGCCGCCGCCTTGCGCCGGTTGCGGGTGGTGCAGTCGGAGCGGACCAGCTTGTGCAGCCGGGTGAGCTGGGGGCCGGCGTCGTGGACGTAGCGACGCACCGCCGCGTCGGTCCACTCGCCCTCGCCGTAGCCGTGGAAGCGCAGGTGCAGGTAGACGAGCCGGCAGATGGCGTCGGTGACGTCCTTGGGGAAGTGCAACGCGGCCAGCCGCCGCCGCGTCATGTCCCGGCCGACGACCTCGTGGTGGTGGAAGGAGACCCGGCCGCCCGGGACGTGCCGCCGGGTGCGCGGCTTGCCGATGTCGTGCAGCAGCGCCGCCCAGCGCAGCACCTCGTCGGGTGCGCCCGGCTCCTCCAGGGCGATCGCCTGGCGCAGCACGGTCAGCGTGTGCGCGTACACGTCCTTGTGCTGGTGGTGCTCGTCGATCTCCATCTGCATCGCCGCGACCTCGGGCAGGACGATGTCGGCGACGCCGATCTCGACGAGCCGCTCCAGGCCCGCCACCGGATCGGCGGCGAGGATGAGCTTGCGCAGCTCGTCCCGGACCCGTTCGGGGGAGACGATCGCGAGCCGCTCGGTCCGCGCCCGCATCGCCTCGACCAGCTCGGGCACCGGGGTCAGCTTGAGGGTCGCCTCGAACCGGGCGGCGCGCAGGATGCGCAGTGGGTCGTCGTCGAGCGACGCCTGCGGGCTCGCCGGGGTGCGCAGCACGCCGCGGGCGAGGTCGGCCATCCCGCCGAACAGGTCGACGAAGTCGTGGCCCGGGACCGACACCGCCATCGCGTTCACGGTGAAGTCCCGGCGGGACAGGTCCGCCTCCAGGCTGTCGCCGTAGGTGACCGTCGGGTTGCGGGACTTCCGGTCGTACGCCTCGCTGCGGTAGGTGGTGATCTCGAAGCGCAGGCCGCGCCGGGCGAGACCGACCGTGCCGAAGGCGATCCCCGCCTCCCAGGTGGCCTCCGCCCAGCCCCGGGTGATCTCCAGAACCCGCTCGGGCCGGGCGTCCGTGGCGAAGTCGAGGTCGGCCGGGGCGCCGGTGGCACCGGTGGCGGGCCGGCCGAGCAGGGCGTCGCGGACCGACCCGCCGACGAGGTGGAGCAGGTGACCGTGCGCGGCAAAGACGCGCCCGAGCTCGTCCGCGGCCGGCGGCACCCTGAGCAGCTCACTCACCACCCGTTCGGCCGAGTCGCGCGGGTTGTCCAGACTGATCACTGACACACCTTCAGGTTACGGGGTTGGACGCGGTGAACCGGCACACGGACAGGCCGAGGACGATCACATCGCGGCCGCGACGACGCGGTTGCGACCACCGGAAGCAACGGGCACAACCGGGGCGTTGCGGGCACACGGGCCGGCCGGGGGACCCGCGCCTCGTACGATCAATCCATGCCGCCGTCGACCTCCTCCGCCGGTCGCGCTCCGCTGCCCCGGGTGGAGGAGACCTCGGCGGGCGGCCTCATTCTGGACGAGCTGTCCACGGACGCCTGCGCCGCGCTCATCGCCCGCCGGGATCGCCATGGGCGACTGTTGTGGCTGCTGCCCAAGGGGCACGTCGAGGCCGGTGAGACCACCGAGCAGGCCGCCGTGCGGGAGGTCAGCGAGGAGACCGGACTGACCGGGTCCGTCCTCGGCCGGTTGGGCACCATCGACTTCTGGTTCGTCGCCGGGGGGGCACGCATCCACAAGACGGTGCATCACTTCCTGCTGCTGCGCAGTGTCGGCTCGCTGTCGGACGCCGACATCGAGGTCGACGCCGTGGCGTGGGTGCCGCTGGCCGAGGTCGCCGAGCGCCTCGCCTACGCCGACGAGCGGCGCCTGCTCGACGAGGTACCCGTCGTGCTGGCCGCAACCGCATGACGGCGCCGAGCCGGCCCGCGCGACGGGCACGGCGCCGCGCGG
>NZ_JAMQQF010000277.1 GCF_023716945.1 Frankia sp. AiPs1
GGCGGGGCGGGCGTGGCGGGCGGGGCGGCCCAGGGCCCGGTCGTCGCGTCCACCGTCTCGTTGCGCCCGGTGCGGTCCACGCCGCGGACCCGGTGGAGCACTCGCCCGGAGATGTCGGGAACGCCGAGCTCCCGGTGCTGGCGGCGGGCCAGGTCACGGTCGTAGTAGGAGGTGGCGGGCATGTACCGGAAGGTGATCCCGGCGCGGCGCGCCCCGGAGACGTTGGCGGACGACCCGTGCACGAGATGGACGTCGTGCAGCGAGAAGGAACCCGGCTCCAGCTCGGCGACGCGGACGGCGGCGCGCTGCGGCTCGTCGAGCTCCAGCCGCTGGTTCAGGGTGCTGCCGCGCCCGTCCGTGCGCTGGTGGCCGAGCAGCGTGCGGGCCCGGTGCGAGCCCGCGACGTAGCGCAGTCCGCCGTTGTGCGGGCCGGACCGGTCCAGCGCCAGCCACACCGTGCAGGTGGCCAGCGGCCGGATGGGCCAGTAGTGGCCGTCCTGGTGCCACGGCGTCGGTTTGCCGACCCGCGCCGGCTTGCCGAACATCCCGCAGGCCCAGAGCAGGACGTCGTCGCCGAGCACGGCCGACACCGCGTCCAGCAGCACCGGGTGGCTGCCGTAGCGCAGGCCGAAACCGCTGGCCATCAGGTCGGGCACGAAGTCGGGGACCTTGCTCGGGTCCCGGGCGAGGTACTCGCCGAGATCCGAGCGCACCTGGTCGAGGACCTCGGCCGGCAGCGGCTCGGGGGCGATGACGAGGCCCTCGGCGCGATAGCGCTCGACGTCGAGGACTGCGGTGGCGCTGCGCTCGCTCATGGGCGCGCCGCCTCGGCGAGCGGGGCGGCGGCCGGCAGGCGCAGCCCGAACAGCCGCGACACCGTGTCGTGCGTGAGCATCGTCGTCGTCTCCGCCCCGACCGCCGCACGCAGTTCGGCGACCTTGTCCCCCGAATGCGGCCAGGTGGAATCGGCGTGCGGGTAGTCCGAGGCCCACATCAGCCGCTCCCGTGGCCAGCTCGGCAGGATCCGGGTGACCTCGTCGGTCTCGTGCTGGAACGTGACCCAGACGCCGTCGGTCACCTGGTCGAGGGCCGGCCGGGACAGATCGAGGCCGAAGGACCGGCCGAACCGGTGGTCGGCGTGCTCCAGGCGCTGCAGGAAGTGCGGCAGCCACAGCAGGTCGAACTCGCAGAGGATCAGTCGCAGCCCCGGATACCGCTCCCAGACCCCGCCGAAGACGAGCGCGGTGACCGCCCGCTGGGCCTGGGCCGGGATCATGACGTAGTCGAGCAGCGCGCCGTGGACGTCGATCGTGATGTCGCGGCGGACGGCGCCCCGGTGGATGACCACCGGGAGGTCGAGGCCGACGGCGGTCTCCCAGACCGGGTCGAAGGAGGCGTCGCCGTAGGAGCGGTCCGGGTCGGCGCGTAACACGACGCCGCGCAGGCCCAGGGCCGCCGCCCGGCTGATCTCCGCCGCCGCGAGTTCGGCGTCGGCGTCGTCCACCAGGGCGGCGCCGACGAGCCGGTTCGGGTCGGCGGCGCAGTACTCGGCGACGAAGTCGTTGTAGGCGCGCAGGCAGGCGCGGCGGAACTCGGCGTCATGGCAGCCGAACACCAGGTCCGCGAAGGTGGGGAACAGGACCTCCGCGGCGACGCCGTCGACGTCCTGCTCGGCTAGCCGCGCCCGCGGATCCCACACCGACGGTGGTGCGGCGGCGAAGCCCTGGGCCGCCCGGCCGGGGAGCTGGTCGGACGGCACGCCGGCGGCACTGGCCGCGTACACGCTGCGCGGCTGGATGTCCTCGCAGACGAAGTACTCCCCCGTCCGCCCGTCGAGGTTCACCACCCGGGGCGCTCGCTCCTGGTATCGCCGCGGCAGCCGGGATGTCCACAGCTCTGGCGGCTCGCACATGTGCGAGTCGGCGGAGATCAGCGGCCGGCTCACGGCGCCACCTCGCCGGCCGTGCCGGCCGTGCCGGCCGTGCCGGCCGCGCCCGTCTCGACCAGATCGGGCACGCGCAGCCGCGCGATCTCCTCGGTGGTCAGCGGGCGGTCGAGGACGTCCTGCGCGAGCGTGCCGTCGTCGAGCACCCGGTGCACCCGCCAGCAGGACGGATCGGACGCGGTCCAGCGTTCGTACTCACCGCGCCCCGAGTTCGCCATGCTCTGGTAGGCGGTGCCTCGGCAGCCGCCGTAGCACTGCCGGGTGGCGAGCAGGTCGCAGTCCCGGCAGTCGCCCTGGATGTGCTCGTCGAGGTTGCGGATGATGGCGAGCGCGGGACTGGCGAGCACCTCGGCCAGCGGCTGCCGGTTGAGGTCGCCGATCGTCGTCTCGATCCCCGGGCATGGCCTGACGGCGCCGTCCGCATGCAGGTCGAGGCGGTACAGGTTCTCGTAGCAGGCCCCCGCCAGGCAGGGCGGCTTGGCCTGGTAGGGCTCGTAGCCCATCGCCTCGTCCTGGCGGCGGACGGTCTCGAACAGCTCCTCGATCTCGGCCCGGCGGATCACCAGGTGGGGGTTGGTCCGAGCGAAGCCCTGCAGCTTGCTGAGCTCGATGTGCGAGTAGATGTTCCGTTCGCGCAACTGGGCCACCAGCTCCGGGAGGAACTCCAGGTTGTCGCGGGCGACGACCGACTCGACACCGAGCCTGGTACGGCCGGGTTCGTCCGTCGTCGTCAGACCGGCGGCCACGAGCCGCTCGATCAGCGCGACCTGCTCGGCGTAGACGGTTTCGGCATCCCGCGGCAGGCCGGACAGGTACTTCTGCACCTCGGCCAGCCGCGCGCGGCGCGGATCGCCGGGCGCCACCACCGGCACGTTCAGCTTCGTCAGCAGGTTGACGCCGCCGGCGACAATCCAGTCGATCGACTCCGGCGTCAGCAGTCCCCCGTTGGTGACGAGCGTGACCGCGATGCCCCGTTCCTGTAGAAAGGAGATCGTGTCCTGCCAGTACGGCGCGGCCAGCGGTTCGAACGTGCCGTTCACCGTCACCGCCTGCAGCCCGAGCGCGATTGCCTGCTCGAGCCAGCCCTCCACCCGCCGTTCCCAGGTCGGGTCGCGGTGCAGGGGCACCGATCCCGACTCACCCGCCGTCATGACCGTGGGTTGACGGGGGCGTTCGTGGAGTTCCGGATCACCCGCATAACAGTAGGGGCATTTCCAGTTACAGGTCGGCGGGGTGTTCATCTTCAGGCCCACGCGTAGGACCTTTCCGTCCGCGAAGGCGGAGTACCGGCCGTCGAGCGTGGTGAATGGGCCGGCAAAAAGAGGAAGCGGGCGGAGTTCAGCCATGAGCCCTCCAAGCATAGGCTGTGCAAAAGCAGCCGCCCATCAAGGGTAAATCACGCAGTCGCACCGGACAAGGGCTTCTGACCTGAACGTGTGGTCGTCGCATCCAGCCGGATGTTCCGCCAGATCACCCCAGCCTCGGACGGCGACCCCGGTGCATCCGCGACTCCCGGCAAAGGTTTACGCAGCGCAGCGACACCGCCATGACGGCGCCTAAAGAAAAAGCGGTGACCTGCGCCGCGACAAAGACCTGAGATCGCCATCCGTAGCACTTCGTGACCGCGGACCAATGCGAACAGACTCGCCGCCGAGGCGCCCGACGCACGGGCACCACATGGCGGGCAATTCGGTGAAGAGCGCCCTGACCGAGGCCTCCCGAAGGAACGTCCGGCGCCCGGGCGGGTGCGTCGGCGCGCTCGGCGCGGGCGACTACGATCAATCCGAGGAAGGTAGAGCATTGAGGATCTTGAGAGGCGGCCATGTCGGCACGTATGCCCGCGGTGTCCGAGGAGCGCGTGTCCGCTCCAGCCGGTAGCAGCTTTGCGGAGGCGGTGAAGGCCGCCGGCCTGACGATGTCGGGGCCGAACGCGATCGTGGTCGTCCGTGACGCCGACGGCACGCTGCGCGACCTCACCGCGGTGCCGGCTGTGGACACCGAGGTGACGGCGGTGCCGATGTCGAGCCCGGACGGCCTCGCGGTGCTGCGGCACTCGACGGCGCACGTGATGGCCCAGGCGGTGCAGGACCTCTTCGACGAGGCCCGGCTCGGCATCGGGCCGCCGATCGAGAACGGCTTCTACTACGACTTCGACGTGCCCAAGCCGTTCCAGGCCGAGGACCTCGAACGCATCCAGGCCCGGATGCGGGAGATCGTCAAGCAGGGCCAGCGGTTCCGCCGCCGCGTGCTGCCCTCGCGGGAGGCGGCGCGCGACGAGCTGTCCGCCGAGCCCTACAAGCTGGAGCTCGTCGACATCAAGGGGGACGCGTCGGGCGCGGCCGCCACCGAGGTCGGCAGCGGCGAGCTGACGATGTACGACAACGTCGACCCGCGCAGCGGGGACGTCGTCTGGACCGATCTGTGCCGCGGCCCGCACCTGCCCTCGACCCACCTGATCCCGGCGTTCGCGCTGCTGCGCAACTCGGCCGCCTACTGGCGCGGCGACGAGAAGAACCCCCAGCTACAGCGGATCTACGGGACCGCGTGGCCGACCCGGCCGGCGCTCAAGGAGTATCTGGCCGCGCTGGCGGAGGCCGCCAAGCGGGACCACCGCCGCATCGGCGAGGACCTCGACCTCTTCGCGTTCAGCCCGGAGATCGGCAAGGGCCTGCCGCTGTGGCTGCCCAACGGGACGATCATCCGCGACGAGCTGGAGGGCTGGGCCCGCCAGACCGAGCGGCACCTGGGCTACCGCCGGGTCGTCACGCCGCACATCACCCAGGAGGCCCTTTACTACCTGTCCGGCCACCTGCCGTACTACAGCGAGGACCTCTACGCTCCGATCCAGATCGAGGGCGAGAACTACTACCTCAAGCCGATGAACTGCCCGCACCACCACATGGTGTACAAGGCCCGGCCGAAGAGCTACCGCGAGCTCCCCTACAAGATCGCCGAGTACGGGACCGTGTACCGGTTCGAGCGCAGCGGCCAGTTGCACGGCCTGATGCGGGCCCGCGGCTTCACCCAGAACGACGCCCACATCTACTGCACCCGCGAGCAGGCCAAGGAGCAGTTCCTCGAGGTCATGCGGATGCACGACGAGTACTACCGGGCGCTCGGGATCACCGACTTCTACATGGTCCTGGCGCTACGGGACCCGGCGAACACGACGAAATACCACGACGACGCGCAGATGTGGGCGGACGCCGAACGGATCACCCGTGAGGCGATGGACGAGTCCGGCATCCCGTACGTCGAGGAACTCGGCGGCGCGGCGCACTACGGCCCGAAGGTCGACTTCATCATCCGCTCGGTGACCGGCAAGGAGTTCGCCGCCTCGACGAACCAGGTCGACCTCTACACGCCGCAGCGGTTCGAGCTGAAGTACCACGACGCCGACGGGACCGACAAGCAGGTCGTCGTCATCCACCGGGCACCACTGGGCTCGCACGAGCGGTTCGTCGCCTTCCTCACCGAGCACTTCGGCGGCGCCTTCCCGGTGTGGCTGGCCCCGGAGCAGGTCCGGGTGATTCCGATCATGCCGGAGCTCGACGAGTACGCCGAGTCGGTGAGTCAGGCGCTGCTCGACGCGGACGTGCGCGTCGACGTCGACGCCAGCGACGGCCGGCTCCCGGCCCGGGTCCGCACCGCGGTCACCCGCAAGATCCCGCTGATCGTCGTCGTCGGCCGGCGCGAGGTCGAGGAGGGCACCGTCTCCGTGCGGGACCGCTCCGGCCAGGAGACGTCGATGCCGCTGGCCGACTTCGTCCGCCGGGTCCGCGACCTGATCGACACCAGGAGCCTCGACGGCGCCGGCCATCTGCGCGCGGGCTCGGGCGCGACCGACGTCGACGCGGACGACTGACGGGCTGCCCGCGTCAGTCCGCCGCAGGGGGCGGTCCGGATCATGCCCGGCCGGCGAGCACCGCGACTGCCGCCGACGGCGTCCGCAGGGCGACCGGGGTGACGGCCTCGTCGAGGAGCCACACCGGCCGGTCGGGTTCGGCCAGCTCGCTGCCGAACCAGGACGGTGGACTGGCCTGCCGATCCAGGAACGCCTCCGCCTCGCGGGGTAGCCAGATGCGTTCGAGGGTGCCGTCCTCACCGCGACGGTGGTCGGTGACCGAGGTGACGAGCGCCCGCGCGGCGCCGGCAGCGGCGATGAAGCCCAGCAGGGCGATCCAGACCGCGTCCGGGTCCGGCAGGGCGAGGACGACGGGTTCCACCGCCGACAGGTACAGGTTGCCCTCCCTGGTCACGAGCTGCCAGAGCAGGAACGTCGCGAGCCCCATCGTCCGCGTCAGCACCTCGTCCCGGATGGCGGGATCGGCGGGATCGGCGGGATCGGCGCCGGTCACGTCGAACTCGGCTCGTTCCCTCCCGCGGGGCACCCAGGTGATCTCGTTGGCGGTGACGACGGCTCCCCCGGTGGGGGTGAGGTCGTCGCGGGTGATGCCCAGCAGCCCGAGGGCGGTGTGGTGGACCCGTCCGGTGCGGTGCGGGGCCAGGTGGCGCAGCCCCTGGTGGGAGGTTCCGACGTAGGGCCGCGCCATCATCCCGAGTCCGCCGACGATCTCCCGCTGCAGCGGGAAGTAGTTGAGCCTGGCGCATTCCATCCACAGGCGCAGCGCCGGATGGCGGGCGGATCCGACGATCAGATCGTTGCTGATGCCGATCGGCAGGATGTTCAGGGTGAAGCCACAGGTGGAGGCGGCGACGGCCGCGAGCAGGTCCGGTACCGAGCCGGGGTGCCCGCCTTCCGGCGATCCGCCGTCGAATCGGATGTCGCCGTCGAATCGGATGTCGCCGTCGATGTAGAGACCCCCGAAGGTGTGGACGAGTTCCACCCGCAGATGATCGGTCGCGCTCGTGTAGCCGCGGGGACGCTGCTTCGCCATCTCCAGGACGTACTGCGGACGCAGGTACAGCGGATGGTCGGTGTGGAAGACCTCGTCGACGTTGACCAGCGCCACGTCGTTGTCACGGGCCCAGGTCGCCAGGGTGCGGACGTACCGGAGCGGGTCGGCCGCGCCGGGCGGGGGGGCGGGCTCGGCCAGGACGGCCGCACACCGCGCACGCGGGATATCCGTCCACAGCACCACGGTGACCTGGCCCGCGTACCGGCGGGCCGCCGCACCGTAGTTGTCGCGGAAGGCCGTCCGCGCGGGCATCGGCTGGCCCAACCAGATTCCGTGTACCACATGTGGTATTCCGACCACCTCCGGCAGCAGCGGCGCCCCGGTGCCGGCCGCCTGTCCCCAGCGCCGCTCGTCCGCCGAGCGCCGCGCCCAGCTGACAGCGCCGCGGGCGGCCTCGAGGGATTCCGCCGACAACTGCGCGGCGCTCGGAGCGGGGCGGGTCATGCTGATACGGCGCAGGAACGGCGCGACATGCTCGGGTCGCAGGTTCCCGATGTCGACACCGGCGAGGAACGCCGGCGCCGGGGGTGGTCTGCGCAGGCCGAACAGGTCCGCGCCCAGCCTTGCGGCCAGCACCCGTTCCGCGTCGGGGGTGTGCAGCGGCGCGCGGATCAGACGGCGCAGCCAGGCCAGCGTCTCGCCGCGGGGAGCCGCGAGCGGCCAGGCCGGCGGGCGGAGGTTCGCCGCCCGGCCCATCC
>NZ_JAMQQF010000278.1 GCF_023716945.1 Frankia sp. AiPs1
GCTCGGAGGCGTGGCGGGCGCTTCGGCCGGGGCCGTGCTCGCGCCCGGGCTCGGGCTCGGCGTGGAGCCGGTCTCGGTGGGCTCGCCGGGCTCGGCGACCGGTGCGGCTGACCGCGCGGTCGTCCGTGTAGTCGTCTTCGTGCGCGGTGGCACTTCTCTCCTCGGTGCGGCGTGCTCGATGCGATGACCGGTGGGCGAAGCGTAGGTCGCCCCTCCGGAGCGTAGGTCCCGGATATGGCGGATGTTGCTCGGGCGGAGCTCGGTGCTGGATCTGGCGTGGCCCGGCGAACGGTCGTCCGGCGGGCGCTGATCGGGCGGGCGGCGGCCGCCGGTGTGCAAGCGGTGCCTCGCAGCACCGTACGCCGCCGTGGGATTCCGCGGAGCTTCCCATCCGGGTAGAACCCCGGTAGCCCGACGCTTACCCACGGCTCACCCGATGACGCCTGGACGGCCCGACCGGGCCCGCACGAGGGTGCGCCATGGTGGTATGAAGTCGCGATCCCAGGCCCGTCGATGTTACGCCGGGTGACCGCCTTCGATACTCGTCCCGGCGCCCTGACAGATCCGGTGACCGGTCGCACGGCCGGTCGGGATCAGGTGTCCCGGGGCGGCCGGCGGGCACGGAGCGGATCTTGTGCCAGCCGGCCGGCGGGACCGCACTGCCGTCAGACGTTGATTTTCTGTGGGCTCGGGGTCGTTGGCTGCGCGGCCGACGGACTGTCGGCGATCATCGAGCTGCGTCGCTTGGACACGACGATCACCGCAACGATGACGGCGACCGCGGCGACGGCGACGCCGATGCGCAGCGGCGTGTTGCGGTCGGTGCCGACCGAGTACTTCACCACCGTCGGCGCTATCAGCAGGCTGACCAGATTCATCACCTTGAGCAGCGGGTTGATGGACGGCCCGGCGGTGTCCTTGAACGGGTCGCCCACCGTGTCGCCGATCACCGTCGCGGCGTGGACCTCCGAGCCCTTCCCCCCGTAGTTACCGTCCTCGACGAGCTTCTTGGCGTTGTCCCACGCGCCGCCGGAGTTGGCCAGGAACACGGCCATCAGGACGCCGCCGGCGATGGCTCCACCGAGGAACGCCCCCAGCGGCGGATAACCGAGGCCGAAGCCGACCGCGATCGGCGCGAGGACCGCCAGCGTCCCCGGGGTAATCAGTTCACGGAGCGAGTCTCTGGTGCAGATGTCGACCACCGCGCCGTAGTCCGGCTTCTCGCTGCCGGTCATGATTCCGGGCCTGGTGCGGAACTGGTTGCGCACCTCCATCACGACCCGCCCGGCCGCCCGGCCCACCGCGTTGATGGCGAGCCCGGAGAACAGGAAGACGACGGCCGCGCCGATGATGAGCCCGACCAGCGCGTCGGGATACGCGATGTTCAGTCCGCCGACCGTCCCCCGACCGGTCTCCGGTCGGACCCCGGCGTCCCCAAGGGCATTGGTGACCGTGTCGGTGAACGACCCGAACAGCGCGGTCGCGGCCAGGACGGCGGTGGCGATCGCGATGCCCTTCGTGATGGCCTTCGTGGTGTTGCCCACGGCGTCGAGCGAGGTCAGGATGGCCGCGCCCGCCTCGTCCATCTCCCCGGACATCTCGGCGATGCCCTGGGCGTTGTCGCTCACCGGACCGAAGGTGTCCATCGAGACGATGACGCCGACGGTGGTCAGCAGGCCGGTGCCCGCCAGCGCGACCGCGAACAGCGCGATCGTGACGCTGCCCGAACCGAGCAGGTAGGCCCCGAAGACCGCGGCCCCGATGAGCAGGGCGGAGTAGACGGCGGATTCCAGGCCGACGCCGATGCCGGCGAGAATGTTCGTCGCCGGCCCGGTGAGTGATGCCTGGGCCACATCACGCACCGGTCGGCGAGTCGTCTCGGTGAAGTATCCCGTGAGCACCTGGATCGCCGCGGCGAGCGCGATACCGATGAGAACGGCACTGATCGCGATGACTCGTGGATTGCCTGACTGGGTGCTGGTCTCGAGCCCCGGAAACCCGGCGAAGTCCGTCGGCAGATACAGCACCGAGACGATGACCACGCCGATCGCCGACACCACCGCGGACAGGAAGAAACCCCGATTGATGGCGGCCATCCCGCTCCGATCGCCGGCCCGTGGCGACACCGCGAAGATGCCGATGACCGCCGTGACGACGCCGACGGCCGGGATCAGCAGCGGGAACACCAGCCCCCGCTCGCCGAAGGCGCTCACCCCGAGGATCAGGGCGGCGACCAGCGTCACCGCGTAGGACTCGAACAGGTCCGCGGCCATCCCGGCGCAGTCGCCCACGTTGTCGCCGACGTTGTCGGCGATCGTCGCCGCGTTACGCGGGTCGTCCTCCGGAATGCCCTGTTCGACCTTTCCGACCAGGTCGGCTCCGACGTCCGCGGCCTTGGTGAAGATGCCACCGCCGACCCGCATGAACATCGCGAGCAGCGCCGCCCCGAAGCCGAACCCCTCCAGTACCTGCGGCGCGGTGTCCCGGAAGACGAGTACGACGACGGCCGCGCCGAGCAGGCCCAGCCCGACCGTGAACATGCCCACGACGCCGCCGGTCCGGAAGGCGATGCGGACCGCGGCCCGCTCGCCGTGACTCATCGCCGCGGCCGCCGTGCGGGTGTTGGCCCTGGTTGCCAGGGACATCCCGGCAAAGCCGACGAGCGCCGAGAACAGGGCGCCGACGACGAAGAAGACGGATCGGCCGACCTTGGCGCCGGTGTCGTTGGCGGGAAGGAGTAGTAGGACAAATGGAATGACGACGACAAAGCCGGCCAACGTCTTGAACTGTCGTCTGAGGTAGGCGGCCGCGCCTTCCTGGACCGCCTGCCCGACCTCCACCATCCGCGCGGTTCCGGGGCTTGCGGCCAACACCTCCCGGGCCAGGTAGCCGGCAACGAGCAGGGCGAGGGCTGCGATTATCGCCACACCGGCGACCAGGCCGAGGGCGCCGCCACTAAGGTCGATTCCAGTGCCCTGAGACTGCAGGGCGCGGGTCGGGGACATGGCTCCTCCCGATCTACTTCGTGCACCCTCCGCGCGTGTCGATGGCTCATCGGTGCCGGTTCCGGCGGGCACCTGGGCATGTAGACGGTGGCGGTTGGGCGCCGCATCTGACGTCGCCCGAAGTGAGAACGGCCGGATTCGTCCTGAATTCGACGCTTTCCGGCAGGCCCCACGGGGAGCACAAGGGGATCTCCGACGGTTGAATCAACCGTCCGCGAGATGCGGCGGAGTCTATCCACACGACTGTGACGTGCGCTGTATTTTCTGTGGCTGCCCGCCGAGTCGCCCGCGATCGTGTGCCTGGCGCTAGGTTGCACCTGTATTTCGCTTTTATCCAGTTAAAGCAGGAAATCGGGCGGCCAGGACAAAGCAGGTGGGCACATCGCATCAAGACCGAGGCACGCGTGGTCGCCGCCGGACGGGGGAAAGGGACCGCGCGCCCGTGGAGCGCGGGTAGGACCGACACGTCCCCACGCCGCGCCACGAAGCGGGAACCAACCAGAACCCACGCCTACGACGGCGTGGTAGCCGGGCAACTCCACCCGTGAGTTCAGGGCGGAGAGGATGTCAGCGGGCCGTCTTGTACGGCGCGGCCTCGACGTCGATGTCGACGCCGGTGTGCCAGGTCATCGCCACGACGGTGCCCACCCCATCGGGTCCGCGGCTGATCTCCACCTCGTCGACCAGGCCCTCGATGAGGGCGAGCCCGAGGCCCGGCGGGAAGCCCGCGCTGTCCTCGGCTGAGTCGTCGTCGGACGGCTCGGACCACCAGGGCGGGTCGGCGGCCTCGGGTTCGAGGTCCAGCAGCGTCGAGGCGGTGACGAGGCCGCCGTCGGGACCCGGCGCGACCTCGTCACCGGCACGCCCGCAGTCCGCGACGGTGATGGTGAAGGTGTCGGGCGTGTCGATGAGCGCGACATGCACCGGCGAGTCCGGCGAATGCCGGCGGTTGACCCGCACCGCGCGGGCGCACGCCTCCGTGACCGCCAGTTTGATCTCGTCGGCGGCTCCGGCGGGAACCCCAGCCCGGCGGCTGACCGCCGTAGCGATCATCCGCGCCGTGCGAACGTGTCCGTTCAGGGCGGCGAACCGCAGCTCAACAGTGGGCATACGGCGGTGCCTGCCTTTCCGAAGGCGTGATGTCCGGCTCACTCACTCGCTGGCGGCGAGCGCTTCCTCGATGGAGGAATGGATCGGGAAGACCTTGGTGAGACCCGTGATCCGGAAGATCTTGAGGATGCGTTCCTGGGTGCAGACCAGCCGAAGCGAACCCTCGTGCGCGCGCACCCGCTTGAGGCCGCCGACCAGAACGCCAAGGCCGGTCGAGTCGAGGAACTCGACGCCCTCCATGTCGACGACCAGGTGGTACGAGCCTCCGGAAACAAGATCGATGAGCTGCTCGCGCAGCTTCGGTGCGGTGTACACGTCGATCTCGCCGCCCACCACGACGACCGTGTGGTTGCCTTCCTGGCGAGTCGTGAGGGACAGGTCCACGGATCCTCCTTGGGTGCCTCCGGCCGTCCCGCGCTTCGGGCGACCGACATCACGGCGCCATTACCCTCCCACGAGGAGGATCAATCCGGTGGGCCGCGACACAGATCGCGGTGCCCCGGTATTCCGGCGGCGTGGTCGATGACGTCTGCTGGAATCTATCCCTGATCTTGTCCGGACGGGGCCGGTCGGCCGCGCCGAGTCGCGGATGCGGGACGGGTGGTCCGTCGGATGGTGGCCCGTGGATCGCCCATCGTCCTGCCATCGGCGGCGACACGGCGGATATCCTCGACGGTCGTGGGTTCGCCGGCGGACATCGGCGGCGCGGACACGGTCCTCGCCGGGCTTCGCCGCGACGCGCGGCGGGCGCAGTGCATGACGCACATCGAGCCGGTAGCCGCCCGGCCGGGGCGGCGGGCGCCCTGGCCGCAGTGGGTCGACCCGGTGCTGCGTGGGCGGTGGGTCGCCGCCGGGATCGACGAGCCGTGGACGCACCAGGCGGCCGCGGCCGACGCCGCCCATGCCGGCCGCAGCGTCGTGTTGGCCACCGGCACGGCTTCCGGGAAGTCGCTGGGATACCTGATGCCGGTCCTGTCGCGGCTGCTCGCGCAGCCCGGTGCCCGCGCGCTCTACCTGTCGCCGACGAAGGCACTCGCCCACGACCAGCTCCGGGCGGTGCGGGCGCTGCGGCTCACCGGGGTCCGGGCCGCCACCTACGACGGCGACACGCCGGCCGCCGAGCGGGACTGGGTCCGGGCCCACGCCGGCCTCGTGTTGACCAATCCCGACATGCTCCATCGCGGGATCCTGCCCCAGCACCGGCGGTGGTCCCAGTTCCTGCGCGGGCTGAGGTTCGTCGTGATCGACGAATGCCATGGCTACCGCGGCGTGTTCGGCGCGCACGTCGCCGCGGTGATCCGGCGGCTGCGGCGGGTCTGCGCGCGCTACGGGTCGGAGCCGGTGTTCCTGCTGGCGTCCGCCACCACCGCCGACCCGGCGCTGTCGGCCGGGCGGCTCACCGGCGTCGACGTCGACGTGATCGACGACGACGGCGCACCTCGGGGCCCGATGGACTTCGTGCTCTACGAGCCCCCGCTGCTGTGGCGGCGGCCGGCCGAGCGCGAGGGGGGTGGCGCACCGGGCGAGCCGAATGGTGCCGGCGAGAACGGCGCGCCGGTCCGGCGGTCGGTCACCGCCGAGTCGGCCGACCTGCTCGCCGATCTCGTCGCCGACGGCGTGCGGACCCTGGTGTTCGTCCGGTCCCGGCGGTCGGCGGAGGTCGTGGCGGTCACCGCTCGTCGCGAGCTCGGCCAGATCGGTTCGGACCTGGCGGACCGGGTGGCGGCCTACCGAGCCGGCTACCTGCCGGAGGAGCGCCGCGAGCTGGAACGGCGGCTGCGCGCGGGGGACCTGCTCGGGGTCGCGACGACGTCGGCGTTGGAGCTCGGGGTGGACATCAGCGGCCTGGACGCCACCATCACCGCCGGTTTCCCGGGCACCCTCGCCTCGCTGTGGCAGCAGGCCGGCCGGGCCGGCCGGGACGGGCAGCGGTCGCTGGCGGTGCTGGTCGCGCGGGACGACCCGCTCGACACCTACCTCGTCCACCATCCGGAGGCGGTGTTCGGCCGGTCGGTGGAGGCCAGCGTGTTCGACCCGGACAACCCCTACGTGCTCGCCCCGCACCTGGAGTGCGCCGCCGCCGAGCTGCCGCTCACCGAGGCGGACCTGGACCTGTTCGGCCCGGCGGCGGCGCGCGTCGTCGACGACCTGGTCCGTCGCGGGCGGCTGCGCCGGCGGCCCACCGGCTGGTTCTGGACCCAGCGGGGCCGCCCGGAGGTGGACATCCGCGGGGCCGGCGGTCCGCCGGTCCGCATCGTCGAAGCGGCCACCGGGCGCCTGCTGGGCACGGTCGACACGGCCGCCGCGCACTCCGCTGTGCACCCCGGTGCGGTTTACCTCCATCAGGGCTCGAGCTTCGTCGTGGACGACCTGGACCTGCCCGAATCCGTGGCGTTCGTCCACGAGGCGTCCCCGGAGTGGACGACGGTCGCGCGCGAGCACACCGACATCCGGATCGTCGAGTCGTCGCGTTCGCGCGTCCGGCCCGATGTGGAGGTGCACCTCGGGGTGGTCGAGGTCACCAGTCAGGTCGTCGGCTACCAGCGCCGGCTCGTCGCGACCGGCGAGGTGCTCGGCCAGGAGCCGCTGGACCTGCCGCCGAGGCAGTTGCGCACCCGTGCCGTCTGGTACACGGTCACCGACGGCCTGCTCGCGGGCGCCGCCATCGAGTCCGCGGATGTGCCCGGCGCGGTGCACGCCGCCGAGCATGCGGCCATCGGCCTGCTTCCGCTGTTCGCCACCTGCGACCGCTGGGACATCGGCGGGGTGTCGACCGCTCTGCATCCGGACACGGGCCGGACCAGCGTGTTCGTCTACGACGGCCACGCCGGCGGCGCGGGATTTGCAGAAAGAGGATTTCTGCGCATCGGGGACTGGCTGGCCGCCACCCGGGATGCCATCGGCGCGTGCGAATGCCCGGCCGGCTGCCCGTCGTGCGTGCAGTCGCCGAAATGCGGCAACGGCAACGAGCCGCTCGACAAGGCCGCCGCCTGGCGTCTTCTCACCGCGGTGACCGGCGCGGTCGGCTGAATCGCGGATCACACTGCGCCCACGCGGTTCCGCCTCGACCAAAGGCGGGTAGGCCGAGCCCATCGGCTCTTCGCGGCCAGTTTCGCTCACGTCCATGGTTCTGGAGGTACCGGTGGTAACCGTCGGTGTCGTATTGTTGCTGGTAGCAGGGGTCTTCACCGCCGATCTGGTGCTGGAGAACAGCAGCCACACAGATGTGATGATCATGGGTCAATCCCTGTCCCTGGATATCTGGGGCCTGTTCGTGCTGGGTCTCGCCGCCGGGGTGCTGGTTGTCGCGGGGGTTCAGTTGACCCTGCAGGGCCTGGCGCGAGACCGGCACCGCCGGCGGGTCGAGCGGGAGCGGGCGCGCGAGTTGGCGGCGATCCGCACGGCGCCGCCACCTGCGGCGCCGGACCGCGCC
>NZ_JAMQQF010000279.1 GCF_023716945.1 Frankia sp. AiPs1
GGGCTGATGGCCGCGGCGGCGTTGACGGCCGCGCGCTGGCAGGTGTGGCGGGTGGCGGCTCCTGCTCTGTGGTGGCCCGCTGCGATGCCGCGACCCGGGCGGCCGCGGCCGCAGCCAACGAGATCACCTCCGCGCCGGCGGGACCGCTCGCCATCGTCCCGTCGGCGCTCCCGGCGAGGGAGGTGCTGGTCGGCGGCCTGGTGCTGGTCGGCGGCCTGGTGTTGGCCGGCTTGGTGTCGGCCGGTGGGATGTCGGCCGGTGAGGGGCTGGCTGCTGGGGTGCTGGCTGCTGGGACGCTGGCTGCTGGGACGCTGGCCGGCTCGGGGGCGAGGGCGCGGTCGACGGCCGCGAGGAAGTCGGCGGTGGGTCGCGGATCGAGGCCGGAGCCGTTGTCCTGGCGGACGGCCTGGGCGAGGTTGACGAGCTCCTTGGCCGCGATGTCCCGCTGAATTCCGGCGGCCACCCAGGTGGCCGTGACCGACAGGCTGGGCGGCACCGGCGCGTCCGAATCGGTGAGGAAGGCGAGTTCGTCGAGGGCCTCCTGCGGGACGGGGGTGCCCGCGACCTCGGTGAGGTCGTCGACGAGCGTGGCCAGCCAGCCCCGCCGGGCCAGCGCTGCGGTGCCGGTGGCCCGTCCCTCGCCGGCAACACCGCCCGGGTCGGCCGGCGGCCCGGTGGGCACAGCGAGGTCCCGCCGCAGCACGAGCCGGCGCGGGTCGAGCAGGATGCGCACGAGCCAGCCAGCGCCGTCGAGCCGTCCCCACATCCAGTCGTTGGCCCGCCAGGAGGACTTCGCGAAGGCGCCGAAGTTGCCCAGTTGCAGGCCGGTGACCTTGTCCTCGGCGAGATGGCGGGCAGGGTCGAGGGCGGTCGGAAGGTCGGCGCTGATCTGGACGAGCTCGACCGGCTGGTCCAGCACGCCGCCGGTCGTGGTGCGTTCGACCAGGTGCAGTTCGAGCAGCGCGATCAATGCGCTCGCACCGGTCGTCGGCAGGTATTGGACGAAGTCGGTGAGTGTGCGGGCGGCGAGCGCCCGACGCTGCCCGACGCTGAGCCCCGCCGGCTGGATCCTGGACCCGGCCGGGGGCGGCGTGGGCGGGGTCCAGCGGCGGACGAGGGCGGCGATCTCACCGCGCAGCTCGCCGACGACCGGAGCGAGAGACGCCCACCCGGACCCCGGCTGCGCGGGGATTCTGGGCTCTGGGGGGCTGTCGGGCTCTGCGGGGCTGCTGGGTTCTGCTGGGCTGTCGGGTTCTGCTGGGCTGTCGGGTTCTGCGGGGCTGCTGGAACCGGACGGGCTGCTGGAACCTGCAGGACGGCTGGAACCTGCTGTATCGGCCGCCCCGGTGGGATCGGAGCGCAGCCACCGGCGGGTCGCCTCCTCGAGGACGTCGAGCAGCGGAGCCCCGGGCATCGCGGCGAGGGTCTCGCTGACCGTCGTGAACACCCCCGGTCGTGGCGAGGAGGTGTAGAGCGAAGCGGGCCCGCGCGCGTCAGCGATTCCCGAACCGGCTGCGCACCCCCCCGCGGGGCCGGATTCGGTCGGGTGCGCCGGGGCGCCGGATGCCGCCAGGGCGGCGTCGTGCACGGCGGCGGCGAGCCGGGCGAGGCGGGCCCGCTCGACCGGCTCGGGGCACAGCACGTACCCCTCATTGATCATGGAGACGAGGATGCCCCGGACCCCGTCGAGGGCGGGCTGGCCGAGCCGCCACAGCTCGTCGAGGTCGCCGACGCCCGGCAACCGGTCGGGCAGTGTCGCCAGGACGGCACCGACGGCGGCGTTCGTCATCCGGGCACGGCCCGCGGCATCGGTGCGCAGCGCGTCGGTGTCCGGCGGGCGCGGCAGGTCCGAGCGGTCGGCGAGCACGCGCAGCAGCGCCTCGATGACCGGCACGGCGATCTGCTCGGCCACCGTGCGCCGGTAGGCGTCGTAGACGCTGTCGTCGGCCAGCCTGGCCGAGCCCGCCGGAGCGAGCCGCAGCAGACGCCGACGGCCGGCCCGGGCTCCGCGGACGGCCTCGTTGTGCTCGCGCAGCGCGGCGAGGTCCGTGCCGATCGACTGGTTCAGGGCCGCGCCGAGGGCCCCCAGCAGGGTGCTGCTCACCGACGGCACCGACGGCACCGACGGCGGCGACGGCACCGACGGCAGCGGCGCCGTCGGCGCGTCGGCCGCCGGCTCCGGCTCGCGCTGTGTTGCCCGGAGCAGCCGTGTCCCGGGGTGCAGCCGTGTCCCGCGGTGCAGCTGTGTCCCGGGGTGCAGCTGCGTCTCGCGGTGCACCTGTGTCCCGCGGAACAGCCCAGGCCCGCGCTTCTGGTGCGTTCCGGGGAGCTGCCGGTCGCGGGGCTGGGGGTCGAGCGTCGACGACGTTGGGCGGGGGGAGGGCACGACGTAGGTCAGCACTCGGCGAACCTGGCGTTCGGCGGGGCGGTCGAAGATGGCCGCCAGTGCCGGGCCGATCGGCCGGTTGACGAGGATCCCGCCGTCGGAGGCGTGGAAGGAGCGGGCCGCGTTGACGAAGCGCGCCATGTCGGGGTGGGTGTCGTCGAGGGCCTGACCGACCGGCACGTAGGCCGGCTCGAACGCGCCCGGGAACGCTGAGCTGGCCCGGGCGGAGAGCGCCAGGTGGGGGATCGACGCGGCATCGGTGAGGTCCGGTGTGCCGAAGACGAACAGGCCCCGGTAGTCGACGTCGTACATCGTGCCGCCGAGCGAGTCGGTGTGTTCGGCGACCGCGCCCCGAAGGATCGTCGTCGTGACGAACACCGAGGTCGGCCGGGCGGCGGCGGGTTGCTGCGGCGCGGTCGTCGCGGCCACTGCGCCGAGGGCGGCGTGCAGGGCGGGCAGCACGGCGGCGTCCCCCCGCAGCAGCGACGGGTACGCCTTCTCATCGGGAGTGCGCATGAGCTTGTCCAGCGAGCCCAGGGACAGCCACAGCTCGCGCAGCGGGGCGAGGTCGCCGTGACGGGCGTTGGCGAAGCCGAGCATGGTCGCGTTGATCCCGCCGGCGGAGGCCCCGGCGAGGACGTCCACGCTGAGCTCGACGTCGAGGATGGCCGCGAGCCGCGCGTACCGGGTGGCGACCGCGGCGTCGGCGTCGTCGGCGCGGGTCTGCCCGGGGCTGGTGGCGAGGTTGATCTCGGTGGCGACTCCGCCCATCCACACGGCGAGGCTGGCGCCACCGGTCATGACGACCGCAAGCCGCACTTCCTGGGTCGTCTCGTCACGCATGGTGGCAAGGGTAGACGTGCCGGACATCGCCCGATCCGGGCTTGTCGCGGTCAGTGCCGATTGGTGCGGCCGCCTACTGCGTCGCCCTACTTGTCAACGGGTTACTCATGGGTAGCATGGGAACACCGTACTCACGAGTAGCAAGCCGGTCCCGGCGGTGCGCGCCGCCCGGCGCTCCCGGAAAGGAGCCGTTCATGGGCCACTACCGGAGCAACCTGCGGGATCTCGAGTTCAACCTGTTCGAGGTGTTCGGCGTCGATCGCACGCTCGGCACCGCTCCCTTCGAGGAGATGGACGCCGAGACCGCGCACGAGGTGCTCGCCGAGATGGAACGCCTGGCCATCGGCCCCGTCGCGGAGTCGTTTGCCGATGCCGACCGCAATCCGCCGACGCTCGACCCGGCCACCGGCTCGGTCACCCTGCCCGAATCCTTCAAGCGCTCCTACCAGACGGTCCTGGACGGCGAATGGTGGCGACTGTTCGTCCCGACGGATCTCGGCGGGCTCGGCGCGCCGCCGACCCTCGCCTGGGCCGCCGCCGAGCTGGTGCTCGGGGCGAACCCGGCCGTGTTCATGTACATGGCCGGCCCGACCTTCGCGGCGATCCTGCACCGGCTGGGTAACGAGTGGCAGCGCAGGCTCGCCGTCTTCGCCATCGAGCGGCACTGGGGCGCGACGATGGTGCTCACCGAGCCCGACGCCGGCTCCGACGTCGGTGCCGGCCGGACCCGGGCGGTCGAGCAGTCCGACGGGACCTGGCACATCGAGGGCGTCAAGCGCTTCATCACCAGCGGCGACTGGGATGTTCCGGAGAACATCTTCCATCTCGTCCTGGCCCGGCCGGAGGGTCACGGCCCGGGGACCAAGGGCCTGTCGATGTTCGTCGTGCCCAAGTTCATGCCGGATCCGGCGACCGGAACGCCCGGGGAGCGCAACGGCGTGTACGTCACCAACATCGAGAAGAAGATGGGTCTGAAGGTCTCGGCGACCTGCGAGCTGAGCTTCGGCGAACGGACCCCGGCGGTCGGCTGGCTGGTCGGCGACGTGCACGAGGGCATCGCGCAGATGTTCCAGGTCATCGAGTACGCCCGGATGATGGTCGGCACGAAGGCCATCGCCACGCTGTCCTCGGGCTACCTCAACGCACTCGACTTCGCCCGCACCCGGGTGCAGGGCGCCGATCTCACCAGGTCCACCG
Source organism: Frankia sp. AiPs1 (assembly GCF_023716945.1). GTDB lineage: Bacteria > Actinomycetota > Actinomycetes > Frankiales > Frankiaceae > Frankia. Next base: position 4,427 of record NZ_JAMQQF010000279.1, read on the forward strand.
ACAAGACCGCGCCCCGGGTGGCGATCATCAACCATCCCGACGTCCGCCGGATGCTCATGCTGCAGAAGGCGTACGCCGAGGGCATGCGTTCGCTGGTGCTGTACACCGCGACGTTCCAGGACCGGGTGGCCCAGGCGGCGGCGCGCGGCGAGAACGACGAACTCGCAGTCCGGATCAACGACCTGCTGTTGCCGATCGTCAAGGGGGTCGGCTCCGAGCGGTCCTACGAGCTGCTCTCGACCTCGTTGCAGATCTTCGGTGGCTCCGGCTACCTGCAGGACTACCCAATCGAGCAGTACATCCGAGACGCCAAGATCGACACGCTCTACGAGGGCACCACCTCGATCCAGGGCCAGGACCTGTTCTTCCGGAAGATCGTCCGGGATCGCGGGCAGGCGCTGACCGCCGTGCTGGGGGAGATCCAGACCTTCGTGAAGGCGGAGGCCGGCAACGGCGCGTTGCAGTACGAGCGGGAGGCGCTGGGGGCGGCGCTGGATGACGTCCAGGCGATGGTGAGTTCGCTGGTCGGCTACCTCACCAGCGCCGCCGATGATGCCCGGCAGGTCTACAAGGTCGGCCTGAACTCCACCCGGCTGCTGCTCAGCATCGGTGATGTGCTCATCGGCTGGCTGCTGCTGCGGGGCGCCGAGGCGGCGCTGCGTGCCCTCGACGAGGGCGGCACCAGCCCGGGCATCGCCGGCCAGCAGGGTGGTGCTGGCAACCGGGGCGCGGCGTTCTACCAGGGCAAGGTGGCTGCGGGCCGCTGGTTCGCGGCAAACGTGCTGCCGGAGCTGAAGGCGCGCCGGGCCGTGGTCGAGTCGACGGGGCTCGGGCTCATGGATGTCCCGGCGGAGGCGTTCTGATCTCGATGATCCGCGAGTCACGGTTGGCTCGCGAGGGCGGCCACGGATCGCCGAAGATCTTACGCGATCCGTGGCAATTGCCGTCTCGGCGGGGTTGTATTGGGCGAACCTGCGGGTAGATGGGGCACCATGGGAATCCCGTTGAGCCTCGCCTTCTTCGCCCTCGGCGCCATCCTCACCTTCGCCGTCCGCTCCAACCCGTCCGGCCTCAGCCTCGACATGGTCGGCGTCATCATGATGCTGGTCAGCGCAGTCGGTTTCGGCATCACGCTGTACCAGAGCCAGTGGCGGCGCAAGATCGTCGAGGAGTCGGTGGAGAGCGGTGTGCCGACTCCGATCTCGATCGACGACACGGTCATCGTCGACCCGGTCACGCCGGTCGAGGCGCCGCGCCGGCGTGAGCCGGGTCTGACCCCCGAAGAGGACCGCAAGCTGAACGCCACGCGTCACCCCGAGGCGGAGGACCCCGATCCGCAGCCTGTCGTGCACGTGGGCAGCGAGGAGCGCTCAACGTCGCGGCGGTGAACCCCTACCGCCTGCCGGCCCGTCCACCTGGCCGCCGCCGCCCGGCCCGCCTCCCCGAACGACCCGTGCATCCGGGTCGGGGGAACCGGGCTCCGGGCGGCCTGGTCGTCCGGGCCGCCGTCAGGACGTGCGCAGCGGCGGAAAGGCCTGGTCAAGCTCGTTGCGCATGTCCCGCTTCAGCAGGTCGTCGGTGTCCGAGGAGGACTGCCCCTCCAGGAGGAACCGGGCCACCCGGAGCGTGAGGTCGACCCGTTCGGCCAGGTTCAGCGTGCCGGTGAACCGGCCGCTGGAGTTGGCAGAGGTCAGAACCTTGGCGACGAACTCGTCCGCGGCCTGAAGTGCCTCCACTCGCGTCATGGTTCCACCTCTTTGTGCCGGAAGCCGGTCAGAGGCGCAACCGTACCAGGGGGCCGACTGTGCGCCGTTGTGCGCCCCTCTCGCGTGCTTTGTGGCGAGCTGGTGGATCCGATGAGTCGATCACGACCAGGCGAGGGCGAGCGTGGGATCCGTCAGCACTGCGCCCACATCCGCGAGCACGGCCGCGCCCAGCGCCCCGTCGACGATGCGGTGATCGAAGGACAGGGCGAGCTGCACCACCGTACGGACCGTGAGCTGACCGTCGAGCACCCAGGGGGCGGGACGGATCGAGCCAAGAGCGAGGATGGCCGCCTCCGGCGGGTTCAGGATCGGCGTTCCGACGTCGACGCCGAGCACCCCCACGTTGGTGATGGTGATGGTCCCACCGCGAAGATCCGCCGGATCGAGCCGGTCCGCCCGGGCCGACGCGGTGAGCCCCGCGAGTGCCCGGGCCAGGCCGACGAGATCGAGCCGGCCCGCGTCCCGGATGTTCGGCACGACGAGGCCGCGTGGCCCCGCCACGGCGATGCCCAGGTTCACCCGGTCGGGAACCTGGATCTCCGCCCGGCCCGCGCCTCCGTCCTCGACCCAGCGAGAATTGATCATCGGATGTCGGCGCACGGCGACGAGCAGGGCCTTGGCAACGAACAGCAGCGGCGTGACCTTGATGCCGCCGAACTCCGGCAGCGCTGCCACGCGCTCGCGAGCGGCCATGGTGGCGGTCACGTCGACGCTGAGGAACTCGGTGACATGCGGCGCGGCGGTGACACTGGCGACCATGGCCTGGGCCATCGACCGCCGCACCCCGATGACGGGCACGTGCCAGGCACCGGTCGTGGGGGAGAAGGCCGCGTCGGCCGGGACCGCGCCGATCCGCCGCTTGGCGGGCAACGTCGCATCCGCTGTGGTGGGCGCATCCGCTGTGGTGGGCGCGTCCGGTGTGGTCGGTTGCGACGTCGGAGTCGCCGGGGGCGTCGCTCGGGCGGCGGTGCGCACGGCGGCCTGGACGTCGTCCCGGCTGATCGTGCCGTCGGGGCCGGTGCCCGCGATCCCGGCGAGGTCGACCCCGAGGTCGCGAGCCAGCTTGCGGACGGGTGGTTTGGCGAGCACGGGCGGCTTGCCGAGCACGGAGGGATCGGCGGGCACGGGGGGATCGGCGGGCACCGATGGTTCGGCGGGCACGGGCGGCTCGGCGAGGATGGGCGGCTCGGCGAGTGCAGCGCCGTCCACCGGCGCCGGTCCACTTCCGCGGGCGGTTCCCGGGGTGGCCTGGCGGCGGGGACTGCGGCGACGTTGCTGACCCTGGCGCGGCCCGTAGCCGACGAGCACCGGCACGCGTTCGCCGGCACCAC
>NZ_JAMQQF010000027.1 GCF_023716945.1 Frankia sp. AiPs1
GAACTGACCGACGGCGCCCTGGCCGACCGGCGCAGCGCGGCGCTGCCCGTCGCCGCCGCGGCCGGCGGCATGATCGCGCCCGCGCTGATCTGCCTGGCCCTCACCCACCACACCCCGGGCGCCGGGCACGCCTGGGCCATCCCCGTCGCCACCGACATCGCCTTCGCCCTCGGCGTGCTCACCCTGGCCGGCCGCCGGGCCCCGGCGGGACTACGCACCGTGCTACTCGGCCTCGCCATCGCCGACGACCTCGGCGGCATCCTGCTCATCGCCGTCGGATTCGGCGCCCCGATCTCGTTCGGCTGGCTCGCCGCCGCCGCCGCCCCGCTCACCGCCACCGCCCTCGCCCACCGGCGCCGCTGGACCTCACCACTGCTCCACGTCCCCCTCGCCGCGGCCACCTGGGTCTGCGTGCACGCCGCCGGCATCCACGCCACCATCGCCGGCGTCGCCCTCGGCCTACTCGTCCGCGTCCGCCCCGACCCCGGCGAACCCGAAGCGCCAGCCGCCCGGCTACAGCGGCGCCTGGGCCCGATCTGCGCGGCCGTGGTCCTCCCCGCGTTCGCGCTGTCCGCGACGGGGGTGTCCCTCGCCCCGACGGCCCTGCTGCACGTCGTCACCGATCCGATCAGCCGGGGGGTGGCCGTCGGGCTCATCGCCGGCAAGCTCCTCGGCGTCCCCGCCGGGGCGTGGCTGGCCGTGCGCCTCGGATTCGCCCGCCTGCCCGACGGCGTCCACTGGCGCCACCTCGTCCCCCTCGGCCTGCTCGCCGGGATCGGCTACACCGTCAGCCTGCTCATCGCCGGTCTCGCCCTGCCCGACCCGGCCGCGGTCGAAGGCGCCTCCACCGCGATCCTCATGGCGTCGGTGGCGGCCAGCGCCCTCGCCCTCGCGGCGCTGCGCACCCCGCTCGCGACCGTCGCCGCCCCGGGCGCCCCCGGAGCCGGGCCACCCGTGCCCGCCGGCTATGGCCAGCCGCCGGTCCCTCGATCAGGCACTGGGACGCCTGCGGACTCCCCCCGCGGCGCCGGAGACGACGGGTGCATCTGGTAGATGCCGCTGGAGGCGGATTCGTGATCGGTGGGCGCTGGTCTCACAGATCTGGATCCAGGGCGGGCTCAGCCGCGCCCGGATCGAAAGGCACGGCATCGTCGGGGACGGCCGGCGCGACCGTAGGGCTGCCGGGTTCGTCGGGTCGTGGTGGTGCTGTCACCAGATCGGGGAGCCACGTGACGGTCAGGCTGGCCAGGGTCACGGGGGATTCCCGTCCGGTGAGGTGAAGATCGGCCAGGTCGTGGAGGAGAGCGGCCAGCCTCTCAGGTGGGGTGGTGAGCGCGGCCTCCAGGAGCGGGCGCGGTATAGCGAAAAGTCCGTGATCGGGATCGAGGACGTGGATGGTGTGGACGTCGCTGTGGACCTGGGGCCGTGGAAGGTCCTGCGGGGATGGGGCGGTGTCCAGCACAGGGAGGAAGTCGGGGGAACCAGGATCGAGGAGATTGTCGAGAGAGGGCTCGCGGAGGAGGTAGGGGATGATGGCGCCGCGGGCATTCGTGTATGTGACCGCAATCTCTCGTAGCGCGACGATCGCTTCTCGGTCCGTGACGGGCACGTCAGTCTGTGAACGTGCGGTGAGGACGGCGTCAACGGTGGGCCAGGCCGTTCCGGCGAGGGCCTCGACATCTTTTTTGGGGAGTCGGATCGTCGTGTGGTTGTCGTCCGGCCGGATCTCGTAGTGGATGGTGCTGTTGTCGTCCATGAAGGCCCGTAGGACGGTGCCGGTGTCGATGTCGGGATGGTCGATGGTGCGGATCCTGGCGCCGTAGGTGAGAACGACCTGCGCGTCCGGGCCGGCGACCTCGATGCCGCGTGCGCCCAGGCTGGGTTCCACCAGGGCTGCGGGGGACCGCAGCGTCTGCTCCGGCTGATGGGCATAGGGATGCCCGGGGAGGTCGAAGACGTCCGGCCGCCAGACGTAGTCGGCGGTGCCGGTGCGGCTGGAGACGTGACCAACGACCGTTCCGGCCACGGTGCCCGGCAGGTGCGCATGGCGGACGAGGACGTGGGTGCCGTGTGGGTAGGGCTCGGTGGGCGGGGCCAGCGCGGCGGCCAGTGCGGGACGCTGCTGGTCCAGCAACGCCCGCTGGCGAGCGGTACCAGGACGGCGGAGAAGGGCGTACTGGGCGATCTCACGCAGCGCCGCATCCGAGGTCGCGTCGAAGGAAGCGGGGATGCGTGCTCCACCGCCGGCGAAGACGACGTGATCATCCTGCCACAGTCGATAGCCAAGTGCGCGTGACGGGTGGCCGCTGGACATCCCCGGGTCGGCGACGATGTCGATGCGACAGGTGTCGTGCTCCCAGCGTCGCAGCGGCGAATCGGCGTGCAGCAGCCGGCCGTATTTCGTCGGCGTCTGGCCGGCGATGGTCACGCGGCTGGCACGTCGCGGACGGTAGTCGCCCTGCGGCATGGCGAAGGGCAGAAAGGTGTCGGTAAAGACCTCGTGGTCAAGGGAAGGGGCGACCTGCTGGGGAGCCGCACGGCGCAAAGCTTTTCTGATGGCCGCGGGTAGCGCGAAACCGAGACGTTCTTCCACCTCCCACATGTCGCCTTGAGCGTGGAAGTACACCGTGTGGCGGGGCCCCCGCCCTGCATTGGTCTGCAGCATGGCAGACATGCCGTCACTGTCCGATGTTGTCCGAGCCAGGTGCCACACTCCCGCTGGGGTGTCGAGCAGGACCGGCGAGACGCGCAGCGGGGAAGGCGTGGTCATCGGTACCCCGTCCGGTGCGAATCCGACCGTGATGCCACGGCCGACGGAGTCTCACGACGGTCGTTGGTGGCTGATGCGGGGGATAGGGCCGCAGGAGAAAGGGCTGCGGACCGTCGAGTTGGGAGGCGGTCTTGCGGCGGAAACCGTCGGTGACCGCGTCGGCGCATTCGGGCGCTCCGGCGGTGTGCACTGGTGGCCGCGCGCAAGGTGCGACGGCTGTTTGGTGGGCTGGTCCGTGGGACCGGTTCGGCGTTCATAGATCGAAATCCATGCCTGGGTCGGGACTGGGGGCGATGGGTGGGTCGGGTGGCTGGGTCTGCTGGGGTGGCGGAGGGGCCGGCAGGTCGGGGATGTGGACGGCCACCAGGGCGGCGACGGTGAGACCGGCTTCGGCGCCGTCGAGATGGAGATCGGGCAGGTCGGCTGCGAGCCGGGCGAGTGCGGCGGGCGGGTAGGCGATGGCCGCTGCCATGACGTCGTTGGGCACTTCGAGGGCGCCGTGGTGGGCGTCGATGATGTAGACCGTCTCGTTGTTGATCGTGAAGACGGGTTGGCGGAACTGGCTGTCGCTGCTGGACTGCAGGTGGAAGGACGGGGCGGCGGTTAGGTTCGGGGAGTCGGGGTCGAGCGTCTGGTCGAGGGACGGGACCACGGTGGGTGGGTTGTAGAGGAGGGCTCCGTGCGGGGTGTCCACGGCGATGGTCATTTCCCGCAGCGTGACGATGGCTTCGCTGGGGACGAGCGGGACTTCGTCGCTGTCACGGGCGTCGATGACAGCGTCGACCGTGGGCCACGCGGTCCCGGCGAGGGGGACGACGTCGTCGATCGGCAGGTGGATGGTGGAGCCGGCGGCGCCGTCGGGGCGGATCTCGTAAATGGGCCCGTCGTCCTCGAGGAGGAGGCGGAGCACGGTGCCGGTGTCGAGGTCGGGATGGTCGATGGAGCGGACGCGGGCACCGTAGGTGAGCAGGGCTGGGCCGTCCGGACCATCCACGGCGGTGTCAGGTTCCTCGAGGCTGGGGCTGACATGGTCGAACGGGGAGACCAGAACGTGGTCGGGGCGCCGGGCCTGGCGGGGGTGTCCGGGAAGGTCGTAGACGTCGGGACGCCAGGTGTAATGCGCGACGCCGCCACGGTCGAAAACGACGCCGAGGATCACCCCGGCCGCCGTCGTGGACGAGATCATGCCCCGTACGTGCACGCGGGTGCCGGGCGGATAGAGCGGGGGAGGCGGAGCCAGGGCGGAAATCAGCGCCGGGTGCTCTCGGGCGAGGAAGTCTCGCTGACGGATGGTGGGGGTGCGGTCGGCCTGCTCGGCCAGGGCGGGGTGCGCGGCGATTTCCCGCAGGGCGTCGTCGGAGAAGGGGTCGGCGGCGGTGAGAGGCACGCCAGCGCGGGCGAAGACGACGCGGCCGTCGTGCCACAGCCGGTAGGAGACGTAGGAGCCGACGGGCCCACCCGGTAGCCCAAGCGCGGAATCGGCAAGGATCTCGATGCGGAAGGGGCCGTGTTCCCAGCGGCGGGCTGGGGGGTCGGCGTGCAGGAGCCGGCCGTAGGTGGTCGCTGGCTCACCCGCGATGCGCACTCGGCTGGCCCGCGTCGGGGTGTACACCTCGACCGGGAGGTCCAGCGGGAGAAGATCGGCCTCGGGAGTTGCCCGGGTGGGCGCGGCACGGAGCAACGCCCTCCACGCGGCATCAGGGATGGCGAAACCGAGCTGCTGCTCGACGCTCCAGAAGGCGTCCTGTACCCCGTAAACCACCGCGTCACCTTCAGCGGCGGCGCGGAACTCTGCGAAGACCCGGTCAGCACTGGGCGAGGCGCAATACAGATGCCACTGCCCACCGGGCGCGTCAAGGACGGCCGGCACCGCATCGGAGAGCCGCTGTCTGGATGCCATGGCCATCACCGGCCCGCAGACGCGATCAAGAAGGTCCGACAGCCCGCGGAGACGGAACTCATTCTCACGTTGCATGAAGTGCTGGCCGTTCGCGTGGCGGAAGCGTCGTCCGGACCGACGGGCGTGGTCCCGCACGCGCGGCGGCGAGTTCTCGGCACGGTTGCGATCCCCACCGGGGGCGGACCCCCGGCGCTGCGACTCTCGGATGTCGTAGGCCGTCTGGGTTGGGACGTTGCGATCCTCGCCGGGGGCGGACCCCCGGCGCTGCTCAACCGACCTCGCGGCCCGCCCGTCTCGTCGATGTAGTTGCGATCCTCGCCGGGGGCGGACCCCCGGCGCTGCAGGTCCGGCGCCGCGCGGTCCTGGCCGGCCTCGCCGTTGCGATCCTCGCCGGGGGCGGACCCCCGGCGCTGCCCTGGAGCTGGCGTCGCTCGCCGACCTCGTGGCAGGTGGTTGCGATCCTCGCCGGGGGCGGACCCCCGGCGCTGCGACCCCGCCCCGGGCCCGCACAGCCTGATGGTGCTGTTGCGATCCTCGCCGGGGGCGGACCCCCGGCGCTGCTCGACACGATTGCCGCGCGGCGCAGCATCCGGCCGGTTGCGATCCTCGCCGGGGGCGGACCCCCGGCGCTGCGCCGCCGCGGACGTGGACGGCTGAGAGGAGCACGATGTTGCGATCCTCGCCGGGGGCGGACCCCCGGCGCTGCCAGCAAGGCTGCGGATTTCGCGTCGTCGTGGCGGTTGTTGCGATCCTCGCCGGGGGCGGACCCCCGGCGCTGCCTGGCTTCGGACGGTGGTGTTCTCCCGGCTGGAGCCGTTGCGATCCTCGCCGGGGGCGGACCCCCGGCGCTGCCGGGCGATTCATGGAGGCTTCCACGCGGATAGCGGAGGTTGCGATCCTCGCCGGGGGCGGACCCCCGGCGCTGCCTGGCAGCTCGTCGACGGCTGGCCCGGCGCGCACCAGGTTGCGATCCTCGCCGGGGGCGGACCCCCGGCGCTGCCATGGCGGCAGGCTACCGAGATCTACAGGCCGAGCTGTTGCGATCCTCGCCGGGGGCGGACCCCCGGCGCTGCGCCCACCCTGGCACCGGTGACGGATCGGCCGTGCGGTTGCGATCCTCGCCGGGGGCGGACCCCCGGCGCTGCCCTGCGTGAGCAGGGGTTTCGTGTTGCTCCAGCTTTCTGTGGCCGCGTCTTGGCACTATTTCTGTCCGTTGTGACAGCATTTTAGGTTCGGAAGGTGCCGGCTGTAGAGCCAGTACTGGGGGTTCCGAAGTTGGGGAAGCACATGGGAGTGTGACATGTGGCGGCTGTGCGCGGCGAGGATCACAACACCGTGGAACTGGCGCGGTGGCTGACGCTGCCGGTCGATCAGATCTGGAGTCGCTGCCTCCAGCTCCTGCTGAATCTCGGGGCCTGACTTGGGCCATTTAGTGCGTGCCGTGGATGGTGTCGAGGGCGGTTTGGAGGTCGTCGGGTAGGGGTCGGCGGCGGTGATGGTGTGGTCGCCGGCCTGGATGGTGATGGTGCGGTGGCGGCGGGCGGTCGTGACGAACTTGCGGATGGACCAGCTGGTGGTGTTCTCGATCCAGCGGCTGACGGCGAGGGCGGCGAACACGATGGTCAGGTGGGCTTCGATCGATGCGCGGGTGTGGTGGTAGATCGGCCGGGCGGCGAGGTCGGACTTGCTCATCCGGAAGCTTTTCTCGACGTTGAGCAGCTGGCTGTAGGTGGCGATGACCTGGTCGGGGTCGGGGTTCGGCAGGTTGGTGACGTAGCCCTTGATCCCGGCCAGGGCGCGGTTCTTGGCTTCCAGCGCCCGGTTGACCGACTTTTTCGCGTCGGTCAGGCGCACGTAGCGGTTGCGTTTCACGGCGGTCTTCCCGGCGACGGCGTTCTCGGCCTTGGTGACCTGCTGGTCGATCCCGCGCAGGGTGCGCCGGGCCCGGTCGGCCCGGTACTGGTAGAAGATCGTGTGGTCGGCTCGCTGGTCGGACGGGCTGGCGGGCCAGGGCTGGGTGAACACGTGCCCGTCCGGGATCTCGGTGTCCGGGTGCGCTTCCCGCCATGCCTTGACCTGGTAGGGGATGTCGGGCACGCGGGCGCCGAGGACGAACGACAGGCCCGCCGCTTCGATCGCGCGTTTGTTCGCCTCCGAGACCATCCTGGCGTCGGCGACGACGGTCACCGCGGACAGGCCGTGCTCCTTCAGGAAGGCGGTCAGGACGGGCAGCACCGTGGTGGTCTCGGCCCGGTTGCCCTCGAACGCGTGCACCGTCAGGGGGAACCCGGCTCCGTCGGTGAGTAGGCCGACGGTGATCTGCGGTTCCAGGCGTCGTTCCTTACTGAACCCCGGCTCGCGGAACCCGTCGCCTTCGTCGGTCTCGAAGTACAGCGTCGTCACGTCGTAGAGCAACAACGTCGCCGGGCCGAGCCCGACGTGGTCCGCGCAGGCGCGCGCCAACCGTGCCCGCCACGGGCCACCGGCGGGGTCGACCGGGACGGGCTGCCCGGTCTCGTCGACGTCGTCGGCGCCCGCGTAACGACGCAGCCGGCGTTGCACCGTCCGGTAGGACGGGGCGGGCGCGCCGGCCTCGTCCAGCACGCGCAGGGAGTCGAGCTTGCTGGTCGGCTCGATGATCCGTGCGAGCACCAGCGCCTTGAAGACCTCGTCGCGGCCGGTCGCGGCGGGAAACCCCAGCGTGTCGTAGCCGCGGGCCAGCGCGTCGAGGAGGTGACCTGCCCGGCAGCCGAAGATCGAGCCCGCCCTGCCCCGCGGCGAGCCGCTGGCGGGCCACCGCCTTGAGTAGCTCGAGGTCGGTATCGGTAGGCGCCGACCCGATGTGCTCGATCTCGCGTGATCCCCGGTACTGGGAGTGCACGATCTGCACCGCCCGCGCACCGGACGCGGTCTTCACCGTCCTCACGTAGGGAGACACAGCCCGACAGAGTAGGCCACGGCCACCACCCCGCTTAGTGCGCGCCTCCCAGACCAAACCCGCAGGTCACCTGTCCACGAACAGCGAGACGATCAGATCTTGGCCCAAGTCAGGTTTCTCGTGACCTCTCGCCATCCGCCCGCTGGCCAGTCGCTGACGGATCTGAGCGGCCCGACCGTCCGCGTGGTTCAAGATAGTCAATCATGTTGACCTAGCCGCACGGCAACAGTTTGGATCATGAAACGAGGGACGATGCTCTCGCCGCCGGCCGCCGAGTGAAGCAAGCGGCTGGTCCCGCAGATCTCTGCTGCCTGTACGGTGTCTTCCTCGCCTGCGGTCACCGGTCACCTATCGGCCGAAGAGCGGGAAAGCGGGTGCGCTGGTCAAGGGCGTGGGCGTAGTGGGCGAGTCCCCCCTCGGACACAACCTAGCAAGATCAACATGGTCTCTGGCCTGCGCATATGGCCGTGGGGGTTCAACTACCCCGGCCGACACGGACCATTACCCCACATGTGCCTCTACCTGCGCGTATGCGAGCGCACGTATATGTAGTGTCGGTTTGGTGATGGCGGCTTGCCGCGGCATCGCCGCCCCATCCTCACGAGTCCAGGCGCCTGCGGGCGTGGTCGGTCGGCGCTGTTGCATCGGCTCGGCCTGTCGGCCTGTGGGGCTCCAAAATCCGGGTTTTGACCCGTGAACTGCTCTTTTGCAGTTGACATGATCGTGCGGCGGCGGCGGCGTCAGGCGGCGTTGAGGTACTTGTTGATCAGCCCGCCGAGGATGCGTGTGCGTCGGACGCTGGAACCTGGGGTCGGGGTGAGGTTCCGTGCCCGCTGAGTGACCCACGCTGCGGTCGGATGCTTCGTGACCCCGAGGACATGAACACGGCGGGTGGCATGCTCAACGATGAAGAACACGTAGATCCGCTGGAGGAACGCGGTGTCCACGGTGAAGAAATCGCGGGCCAACATGCCGGAGGCTTGGGCGGACAGGAACGTGCGCCAGGAGGTGTCGGCCCGGCGGGGCGCGGGGTCGATGCCTGCGCGGTGCAGGATCCGCCAGACGGTGGCGACCCCGACCGGGTAGCCCAGCCCGGCGAGTTCTCCTTGGATCCTGCGGTGGCCCCAGGTCGGGTTCTCCCGTGCGAGGCGCAGGACCAGATCGCGGATCTCCCGGCAGACCGGTGGCCGCCCGGGCGTCTTGCGCGGGTAGGTCCATTGTCGTGCGAGGAGCTCACGGTGCCACCGCAGCACGGTGGTCGGGGTGACGAAGAACGAACCCCAGTGAGCCCGGGGCAGCGCCAGCCCGAGAGTGTTGCGCGTCAAGGCGTAGAGCAGCGACCACACCATGACCATCCAGCCTGCCCGACACAGACCCTGCTCGGCAGGTAAACGCCTAGGTCAGCCACCCAAATCGGGATTCCGGAGCTCCACAGGCCCGGCACGCCAGTGACCGGATCCGGAGAACCGGCTGCCAACCAGGCCCCAGTCTGGTCGGCGGCTCATGCCCGCCACAGTTGAACGCCCGGTCGGGTAAGCACGATATTGGGCACTGCCGCGTAGCGCGACATCCGCCTCAACCCCATGACCAACTCGGCGACGTCGTCAACCTTGATCATCTCATCTCGGGGAATACGGCCGCGCACCCACTCGGTCATATCGGTGTCGACGTAGCCCGGCGAGATGGCCGTGGCGTTGACGCCACGCTTTCCCTCGGACACGGTGAGAGACTCGCACAGCGAGATCAGTGCAGCTTTGGTAGCCCCGTACGCGGCTAGATCTGGTTCGGCGGCAACGCCAGTGATCGACGCGATCGCGACGACCCGGGCGCCCCGACTCCGCTGCGCGTCGGCCGCAGCCCGCAACGCCGGCAGCAGCCGCTGCACGAGCAGAAATGGAGCCCGCAGGTTCACCGCGACCTGGAAGTCCAGGCGACGCAGCGGGTACTCGGCGAACGGACCAGCCGTGCCCACACCTGCCGCGAGAACCAGCAGCTCCAGCCTGGGTGATATTTCGAGTTGGAAGCGGGCCAGTGCCTCGACGTCCGACTCCTGTGCCATATCGCCAGCGAAACCGTGCACATCGCCGCCCGCTGCTCGCAGCTGCGCGGCGGTCTCCTCGAGCGGTTGGGACTTGCGTGCAGCGATCACCACGGTATACCCCGCCGCGGCGAGTCTCTCAGCGATGCCGCGGCCGATTCCCCGCGAGCCTCCGGTGACCAGTGCTGTGGCGCGGTCGTTCATACCGGCCCGGCCATCGTCTCGATTCGCCCGAGTGCCAGGGCCGCCCGCTCGCGCGGGAGCGATACGAGCCGAAGGGCGGGCACCGGTGGTCGGCTCCGGCCTGGTGTCCATGCGTCGGTGTAGTCCGCCACCCGCCAGGTCTCCCTCCCGTCCGAATCCGTGATGGACATTATTGCGCCGGCAGGGATCGGCCCTGCCGGATCCCACTCCATGCCAGATTGGCCGGACCTAACGATTCCGTCGATGTGTTTGCTTTTCGGTTTTTCGATCAGTGGAATCATCGCCTTCGCTGTGGTTGACCGAAATTTTCGCGCCAGTAGTGCTCAATGTTCACTTCAGAGGGGCGGGATCACTTCGAGGAAAAGTATCGGCCCGGTTCCCTTCCCGGCGGGCCGAAGTTGCCGCCGGCAGTACTCCCGCCGCCTGCTATCCGGCCGAACGGTCCAGGGCTTCGACGAGATCGGCGCCGGTGCGTCGCCGGACCTCGTCGAGGGTCACCGCCGGAGCGAGTTCGCGGAGTACGAGTCCGACGGGTTCGACGTCGATCACCGCGAGGTCGGTGATGATGCGGTGCACGCATCGTGTGCCGGTCAGCGGCAGGTCGCACTCGCGGACGATCTTCGGTGCGCCCGCCCTGGTCGTGTGCTCCATCATCACGATGACCCGCCGGGCACCGTGGACGAGGTCCATCGCGCCGCCCATGCCCTTGATGGTCTTTCCCGGGATCGTCCAGTTGGCGAGGTCCCCGTTCCGCGAGACCTGCATCGCGCCCAGGACCGCGACGTCGATGTGGCCGCCGCGGATCATCGCGAACGACGCCGCGGAATCGAAGAAGGCCGCGCCGGCCAGCACGGTGACGGTCTCCTTGCCAGCGTTGATCAGATCCGGGTCGACGTCGTCCTCGACGGGGTAGGGGCCCACACCGAGGATCCCGTTCTCCGAATGCAGCACGACCTCCATCCCGGCCGGCAGGAAGTTCGGCACCAGGGTCGGCAGCCCGATCCCGAGGTTCACGTATTGGCCGTCGCGCAGTTCCGCCGCGACCCGTGCGGCGAGCTGGTCGCGGTCGAGACCCACGATCACCCCTCCGTCCTGATCATTCGCTTTTCGATGCCCTTGCCGTCCGGACCCACCTCGATGACTCGCTGGACAAAGATTCCCGGCGTGTGCACCTGTTCGGCGGGCAGGTCGCCCGGTTCGACCAGCCGCTCGACCTCGGCGATAGTGATCCGTCCGGCCATGGCGCACAGCGGGTTGAAGTTCTGCGCCGACCGGGCGTAGACCAGGTTGCCGTGGCGGTCTCCCACGGCCGCCCGGACGAGCGCGAAGTCCGTCGTGATGCCGTGCTCCAGCACGTACTCCCGGTCGCCGAACCGTCGTGTCTCCTTGGCGGGCGAGGCGACGGCGACCTCCCCGGCCGGCGTGTAACGCCACGGCAGCCCGCCGTCGGCGACCGTCGTCCCCACCCCCGCCGGGGTGAAGAACGCCGGAATGCCCGAGCCCCCGGCCCGCAGCCGCTCCGCGAGTGTGCCCTGTGGGCACAGTTCCAGCTCCAGCTCCCCGCCGAGGTACTGGCGGGCGAACTCCTTGTTCTCCCCGACGTAGGAGCCGGTCGTGCGCCGGATCCGTCCGGCGGCGAGCAGGAGCCCCAGTCCGGCACCGTCGACGCCGCAGTTGTTCGACACCGTTTCCAGATCGGTCGTCCCACGCGCCAGCAGCGCCTGGATCAGTACGTGCGGGATTCCGCACAGCCCGAACCCGCCGACGGCGAGCGACGCGCCGTCGGCGATGTCGGCTATCGCCTCGTCGGCCGAGCCGCAGGTCTTGTCCATCGGCCGCCTCAGAAGGCCGCGGCGGCGGAGGCGGAGCCGGCCTCGGCCCGCCGAAACGCCGCGCTCAACAGGTCGCGCTCCTGCTCGGCGCTCATCGGCACCCCGTAGCCCGTCTCCGAGCAGATGACATCCCACCGGTCACGGACGTCTTCGAGGCTGAGCTCCGGCGAGTAGAAACCAGGCGATTCGGCGATGAAGATTCGGGCGACCCGCCCGGCCGCCGCGGAGAAGATCTCCCCGCTGGTCGGGCAGGATTCGTGGGACAGGAACGCGACGACGGGCGAGACGAGCGCCGGGTCGAGCCGACGCTCCCAGTCCTCGTCGAGCAGTCCCGCCGACATGGTGGTCGCGGCGATCGGCGCGAGGACGTTCGCCTTGACGCCGTAGCGCGCACCCTCCAGGGCGAGTACCCGGGTCAGCCCGACGAGGGCCATCTTGGCGGCACCGTAGTTGGTCTGGCCGAAGTTGCCGAACAGCCCCGCTGCCGACGAGGTCGACACGATCCGGCCGTACCCGCGCTCCCGCATGTGCAGGTAGGCCGGGCGGGTCACGAAGAACGCGCCGCGCAGGTGGACATCGAGCACCGGGTCCATCAGGTCCGGAGTCATCTTCGGGAACGTCTTGTCCCGGACGATGCCCGCGTTGTTCACGACGATGTCCAGGCCGCCGAAGGCGGCCAGGGCCGCGTCCACGATCGCCTGCCCGCCCTCCGGCGTGGCGACCGAGCTGACGTCGGCGACGGCTGTTCCCCCCGCCGCGACGATCTCGTTCACCACGGCCGCGGCCGGCGCGACGCCGACACCGTCCGCGGGCGGCGCTGGGTCGTTGACGACCACGGCCGCGCCACGGGCCGCGAGTAACAGGGCGTGCTGCCGGCCGAGTCCGGTGCCGGCGCCGGTAATGACGGCGACGCGGCCGTCGAATCGCATGTCGGTCAAGACCGTCCACCTTCATGTGTCACGACGACGCCGCGCGCCACGAGCGCGTCGACGTCGAGATCGGAATAACCGAGGTCGCGCAGCACGGGGCGGGTGTGCTGGCCCAGCCGCGGCGCGCGGGAGGCGATCACACCCCCGGCGCCGTCGAACAGGACCGGTTGCCGGACGACCCGCACCCGCCCGCCGCGCTCGTCCGATCCGGCGCCGGGCGGATCGCCGTCGCCGGGCACGTCGACGATCATCCGGCGGGCGACGACCTGCTCGTCCGTGGTGATCTGCCGATCGTCGTACACCGGGCCGAACCCGACTCCATGCGCGGCGAGCTGCGGCTCGAGCAGAGCCCAGTCGGCCTTGCGGAAGGCTGACCTCAGCTCGTCGGCGATCGCCCGGCGGTCCCGCTCGCGCTCGACGGTGCTCAGCGTGGCGAGATGGTCCAGCCCGAGTGCGGCGCACAGGTCCCGCCACTGGTGGTCCTCCCCGGCGATGCTCAATGTGAGCCGTTCGCCGCGCGAGTTTTCGACCACGCCGTAGCCGGGGTCGAGCGGCGGGTACGGCGCGGGATCCAGCCCGTTGAGTTCGGACACCAGCACTGTGCTGCGCCAGCTCACCAGCGAGTCGAGCATCGAGACGTCGAGGTACCCGGCGGTCCCGTTACGCTCGCGGCCGAGTAGCGCCGCGACGACCCCGAAGGCGGCGAACATGGCCGAGGCCAGGTCGGCCAGCGGGAGCGGCGCCGGCCGCGGGTCGTCGCCCCGCACCAGGCCCGTCATGCCCTGCATCGAGATGTCGTGCCCGCCGCGGGCCCCGAGCGGGCCGGTCTGCCCGAAGCTGGAGATCGACGCGTACACGAGCGCCGGCAGGCGGGTCCGGGCCTGGCGCGGTCCGATCCCGAGACGGTCGACGGTGCCCGGCTTGTAGCCCTCGACGACCGCGTCGGCGGTCGGGGCGAGCCGCCAGAACACCTCCTGCCCGTCCTCGGACTTGAGGTCGAGCGCGATCGAGCGCTTGTTGCGGTTCAACGCCTCGAAGTGGCCGGTGAAGCGCCGCGTCGGGTCGCCTCCTGTGGGACGTTCGATCAGGATGACGTCGGCGCCGAGGTCGGCCAGCAGCATCGTCGCGAACGGCCCGGGATACTGCTCGGCGAGGCTGAGTACCCGCAGACCGGCGAGTGGCAGATCCGGCCGCGGCCGGGTCGGCCGCTCCGGCTGCGACGGAACCATCACGACCGGTCTCGGACGGGCTCGAACCAGAAGTCGGTCACCCGCCCCTCGCGCTTGTCGCCGAAGACCGCACGCACCGGCGCCTCGATCGCGATGTCGGCCGGCAGCCGATCGAGATCGCCGAGGTCCACGCCGTGCACGTAGTTGCAGATCGACGACGTCGCGCCAGCCAGCCGCACGTAGGCGACGACGTACGGGACGGGCGGCGAGCCGGCGAACGGGGCGGTCACGACCGTGACGGCCTCGATCCGGCCGGTGTCACCGACTTCGACGAGCTCATCGATCGGGACGAAGCAGTACTCGCAGAAGGACTTCGGCGGCACGCTCACCCGACCGCATTGTGCGCATCGGCAGCCGAGGATCCGCTGCTCGCGCAGGGCGTCGAAGAACGCCGTCGCGAACGTCCCGATCGTGTACTGGTAAGGGATGTGCCACTCGCCGGGGATGCGCGTGGGGACAGTCGTGGGAACGGTCATGTCGGACCTCGTGTCTGTCAGGCGGTCGGTGGGCGGGACGTCTGCTATCCGGGCGTCTGGCGCGTGCGACGTCGGCCGGGGCATCGGTCAGGCGGGCTGGGCGGCGAGGACGGCCGCGGTGTAGAACTGGTCGATTCCGCCGCAGGCCGTGGCGAGGGCCAGCCGGGCGCCGTCGACCTGGTGATCGCCGGCGCGTCCCATCACCTGCGCGGCGGCCTCACCGAAGCGGATCAGGCCGGTGGCGCCGATGGGATTGGTGGTCATGCAGCCTCCGGACGGCACGACCGGGATGTCGCCGTCCATCGCGGTGGCGCCGGTTTCGACCAGGTCGATACCGCGGCCGGGAGGCGCCAGGCCGAGCGACTCGTAGTAGGCGATCTCGAGGTTGGCGAACGGCGCGTAGACCTCGACCACGTCCAGCTCACGCCGCGGGTCGGTGATGCCCGCCTCCTGGTAGGCCTCGGTGGCCGCCCATGCCTGGGCGCGCGGGATGGCGAAGTCGGATTCGTCGTCGTGGATGCGGTCGCCGATGCGGTACACGTCCGCCGCGCAGCCCAGGCCCGCGACGTAGGCGGCGTGGGACTTCCCGCGGGCCTTCTCCGCGCTGGTCATCACCACCGCCGCGGCGCCGTCCGAGCGCGGGCAGGTGTGCAACAGGCGCAGCGGGTACGCCAGGGAACGGGACTGCTTGACCTCCTGCTCGGTGATCTCGCGATGCAGGTGTGCGTACGGGTTGCGCAGCGCGTTGCCGAAGTTCTTCGTCGACACCCAGGCCATGTGATCCTCGGTCAGGCCGAAGTACTTCATCTGTCGCGAGGCGACGAGCGCGATGCCGGTGATGACGTTGAGCTGGACGTCCTGCTCGTACACCGGATCGAAGATCGTGGTGAACACCGCCTGCGCGTCGGCCGTCTCCGAGGTGCGCTGCAGGCCGACGACGAGCACGGTCTCGTACAGGCCGGCCGCGATGAGCCGGGACGCCGCGAGTGGGCCGGAGCCCCCGGTGGCCCCGCCGGTGTGCACCCGGATCAGCGGCTTGCCGACCCCGCCGAACGCCTCGACGCACCAGCGATCCGGCTCGTACACGCCCTCGAACACCTCGGGCGCCGAGGCGAACACGACGGCGTCGATCTCGGTGAGCTCGGTGTCGGCGTCGGCCAGCGCGCGGCTGACCGCCTCGAAGATGAGTTCGGGTGTGCCGACGTCGGCCCGTGACGTCTTGTACCGGGTCTGGCCGAAGCCGAGGACCGCGGGCTGCTGCGGGCTCATGCGACCTCCACCAACGCGGCGTGCGCGTTCTCGTATCCGATGCCGCCCGCTGAGAGCACCAGCGCCGGGCCGGGCTCGCCGGCGGCGAGCGACTCGTGCACGGCGAGCAGGCCGGCGGCGTAGCCGAGGTCGGCCCACCGTTCGCTCTGGCGGGCCAGAACGTCGCGGGGCACCCCGACCGCGCGTGCGAGCTCGTCGTCGTCCACCGCGTGCAGGCCGGCGACCCGGGCGCGGCGCAGATCGGTCACGTCGCGGCCGGCGAGCTTGCACGCCGCGGTCGCGGCGGCGGTGACGGGCCCCAACAGCGGCTCACCTGGACGCAGGTACGGGCCGTTCGCGGCGCCGAGGCCGATGACCGTGCCGCGGGTCCGCCGCTCGGGCGAGGGTGCGGTGAGGATCAGCGCGACGGCGACGTCGGCCGATTCGACGGCGGTCCGTTCGACGAGCGTCGGCCGCCCCAGATCGGACGACCGGCGCAGTGCGACGACAGCGTCCGGATGGGCGTTCAGCCCCCGGGTGAACACCGGTTCCAGGCCGAGTGCGGCCATGGCGTCCCGGTTCGCGTCGCTGAGCTTGCTCCAGGTGCAGACGATCACCGCCTGGGCCGCGTCCGCCGCCACCTCGGCCGCGGCCAGGGTGAGCGCCGCCAGGCTGTCGTTGCAGACGCGCATCTCGTTCTTGTGGAACGAGCCGGTCGATCCGGTGAGCGTCATGGTCGCGATCGCGCGGCCGTCGTAAAGGTCGGACGCCGCCATGAACGAGCCCGAGACGTCGCCGATGCCGAGTCCGGCGTCGCGCAGTGCGCCCGAGGTGACCGTATAGATCATCTCGTCGAGGGCCATCGGTATGTCGGGGCGCGGGGGCAGGCAGTAGCTACCAGCAATGTTCACCGATATCACGCGCTCACCTCACTTCTTCGGTGACGCCGATCGCGGGGCGATCCGTGACGTCGAGGGATGGATGGTCGAACGAGTCGCCGACGACGAGCGCGGTGCCGGTGAAGACGACCGCGCCGCGCTGGTTGGTGGTCGCGAGCTCGATGGTCACGAGGGCGTCGGTCCCGGCGCCCTCGACGGCGACGATCGCCGCGGTGCCGGACAGCGAGTCGCCGGGGAACACCGGCGCGCGGAACCGCCCGCCGAACTCGCGTAGTCGCGTCACGCCGACGAGATCGGTCACGAGGCGGCCGGTGATCCCCATCGTGAGCATGCCGTGGGCGATGACCGACGGGTAGCCGGCGATTTCGATGGCATAGGGCTCGTCATGGTGCAGCGGGTTGTAGTCACCGGACGCGCCCGCGTACTGCACGATCACAGCTCGCGGGAGATCTGTCACCAGAGGCCGCTGGCAGATCTGGCCCGCGGGCAGCGCGGTACTGGCACCGCCTTCCGTGTCGCCGGCGGTGTCGCCGGCCGGCAGCCGACGGCCGGCGTCGCGGCCAGGCCGATCGGCCGGGGCCCGACGGCTCACGGCGCCGCCTTCCCCGACTCGGGCCTCCACCGCCACCGCGCGCAGCACCAGCTCGCCGGCCTCGTCGGCGAAGTCGGTGACGATCTCGCGGAACCGCAGCGTCCCGCTCCTGGCGCTGGTCCGCTCCCAGCTCTCGCCGGCTCGCTTCGCCGCGCGCAGAGTCTCCCCGGCGACAACCGGTCGGACGTAGGTGTAGCGCTGCTCCGCGTGCAGGACCACCGGACGGTCCGCGGCCTGCGTCGCGCCCGGGCGCTGCGATCCGACCCACGGCGTGTCCGGCCGGGGCCGCCACGGGTACCCAGGGATGAACTGCTGCAACGCCTCACCGAAGGTCGGCGGGGCCGGGACGCCGCCGAGGCCCGCGCGGGCCGCCGCCGCGGGATCGCTGTAGACCGGGTTGTCGTCACCGACCGCCCGGGCGAACAGCATGACGTGCACCGGGTCGATCGGGAAGACGATCGTCTCGTCCGTCGTCCCGCCCGGTGCCTCGCCCATCAGTGGCCACCCTCGGCGCCGAGGGCCCGTCGATGGGCCGACGGGAAGCCGAACTGCGCCCGGCCGCTGACAGCTCGACGCAGATACAGGTGGGCCGGGTGTTCCCAGGTGTAGCCGATGCCGCCGAGGGTCTGGATCAACGCGCCCGCCGCGTGGAAGAAGGCGTCGGAGGCGGCGGCCTTGGCGACATGCACCATCGTCGCCGCATCCGGGGATTCGTGTTCGAGGGCGCCCAGGGCGAAGACGGTCGCCGCCTTCGCCGCCTCGACGTCCATCAGCACGCTGGCGAGCTGATGCTTCACGGCCTGGAAGCTGCCGATGGGACGGCCGAACTGGTGGCGTCGCTTCGCGTGGTCGACGGCCTGCTCCAGGCAGTGCTCGGCGCCGCCGATCTGCTCCGCCGCCAGGCACACCGGCGCGATCCGCCGCAGCCTCGCGAGCGCCCGGGAGCCGCCGTCGAGCGCGCCCAGCGGTCGGGCGGGCGCGGCGGCGAACCGGACCCGCGACAGGCGTCTGGTGAGATCCATGCCTGGCAGCCGTTCGACCAGCATGCCGGGTGCGTCCGGATGGGTGAGGAAGCAGCCGACCCCGTCACGGGTCGACGCGAACACAACGAACCGGTGCGCGCCGTGCGCCTCCCAGACATGGTCGGCGACCCCGGTCAGCCGGTGTGTCCCGTCGCCGTCGGCGGTCGCGGCGGTGGCTACCACGCCACCCACGCCGGGAAGGCCGTCCGGGCCGTCGTCGCGCAGTCCGGCGACGGTCGCCAGGACCTCTCCCCGGCACAGCCCGGGCAGGATCTCCGCCCCGACGGCCTCGTCGCCGCTGCCCACGATCGCCTGCGTGGTGAGAACCCCCGAGGAGAAGTACGGCCCGCTGTAGAGCGCGCGCCCCAGCTCCATCAGCGCGACACCCAGCACCGGCAGCGGCGCGCCACCGCCGCCGAACCGCTCGGGTGCGGCGAGCCCCACAAGGTCGAGTTCGGTCAACAGCAGCTTCCACAGCGCCGGGTCGAAGTCCTCCTCGCCCGTGGCCAGGGCGAGCTGCGCCGGCCCGGAGCAGTGGCGGGAGAGCGCCGCGCGCAGCGTCTTCTGCAGCTGGATCTGGTCGTCGTCGAGGCTTGCCGACACGCCCGTCATCGCGGCTCCCTCGGCAGTCCCAGCATGCGCTCCGCGATGATGTTGCGTTGAATCTCGCTGGAGCCGGCGTAGATGGTCGCGGCGCGCGCCCGGAGGAAGTAGTCCGCCCAGGTACCCGCGGTGTTGGGGGTTCCGGCCTCGGCGGCGGGGAAGCTCACGCCGCGCAGCCCGTCGCTGCCGGCGGTGACCGCCTCCATGCCCAGCACGTCGAGGGCGAGTTCGGTCGTCTCCTGGATCCACTCGCTCCAGAACAGCTTGTGCAGCGACGACTCGGCGCCGATGTCCCGACCGGCGACCCAGCTGTCGACCGCGCGCAGCCCGAGGCACCGCAGCTCCTCGACCCGCTGTCGGCTCCGCCCGAGACGTTCGACGATGACCGGATCGGTGGGCCCCTCGGGGTCGACCGCGAGGTGGTGCAGCCGTTCCCAGTCCTTGCGGAAGCGAATGGCCAGGGTGGCCACCGCCTCGCCGCGCTCGAAGCCGAGCAGGCTCATGGCGACGGGCCACCCGCCGTTGACCGGCCCGACCACGGCGTCGGCGGGACATTCCGCGTCGGTGAAGAAGACCTCGTTGAACTCGGCCTCGCCAGTAAGCGTCCGCAGCGGGCGCAGGTCGATGCCCGGCTGGTCGAGGGCGCACAGCAGCAGGCTGATCCCCCGGTGCGGCGGCACGGAGGAGTCGGTGCGACACAGGACGAAGATGTGCGTGGCCAGGTGCCCGTAGGAGGTCCAGATCTTCTGCCCGTTGATCACCCAGCGGCCCTCGACGAGCTCCGCGCGGGTGCGGATACCGGCGAGATCGGACCCTGCCTCGGGCTCGGAGAAGCCCTGGCACCAGATGTCCTGTTGGCTGAGGATCCGCGGCAGGTAGTACCGGCGCTGTTCCTCGGTGCCCCAGCGCAGCAGCGTCGAACCGAGCATCTGCACCCCGAAGTTGTCGTTCAGGCCGCCCTGGGGCACGCCCGCGGTGGTGCACTCCTCGGCGAGGATGAGCTGTTCGCGCGGGCTCAGGCCGGATCCGCCGTACTCGATCGGCCAGCCCACCGCAAGCAGTCCGTTCTCGTGTAACAGCCCGCGCCAGCGCGTGCGGAACTCCTCCTGTTCGCGGTCGGACAGCGCGCCGATGCCGCTCCAGCCCGCGGGCAGGTTCTCGGCGAGCAGGGACCGCACGCGGGCTCGGAACATCTCGCCATCGCTGTCCACGTCGCGGTCCCCACCGGTCGGCGCGGCCCCGGCCGTGTTCACAGGCGCTCGATGACGGTGGCGTTGGCCTGGCCGCCGCCCTCGCACATCGACTGCAGCCCGAAGCGGGCCTGCCGGCGCTCGAGCTCGTGCAGCAGCGTGGTCATGATGCGCGCGCCACTGGCGCCGATGGGGTGCCCGAGCGCGATCGCGCCGCCGTTGACGTTGAGCCGCTCGGAGCCGACGCCGAGCTCACGCTGCCAGGCCAGGACGACCGAGGCGAACGCCTCGTTGATTTCGAACAGGTCGATGTCGTCGAGGGCGAGACCGGCGCGGCGCAGCACGTCGCGGGTGGCCGGGATCGGGGCGGTGAGCATGTAGACCGGGTCGTCGCCCCGCACCGACATCGCATGGACGCGGGCGCGCGGGCGCAGCCCGTACTGCTCGACCGCGCGCTCGGAGCAGATCAGCAGGGCGGCCGCGCCGTCGCAGATCTGGCTCGACAGGGCCGCGGTGATCGATCCGCCCTCGGTCAGCGGGTTCAGCGTCGCCATCCGCTCCAGGGAGGTGCTCGGCCGGGGACACTCGTCGCGCGACCCGGCGCCGAACGCCTCGATCTCGCGCTCGAACCAGCCCTGCTCGGTGGCGTGCACCGCGCGCTCATGGCTCGCCAGGGCGAAGCGCTCCATCTCCTCGCGGGGGATCTCCCACCGTCGCGCGATGAGCTCGGCCGCCCGGAACTGGCTGACTTCCTGCGCGCCGTACCGACCCTGCCAGCCTCGACTGCCGGAGTACGGGTCCGGGTGCACGAGGTCCCGACCGGCCGACCAGGCGATGTTCATGGGGACGACGCTCATCAACTGCACGCCGCCGGCGACGACGACATCCTGGGTGCCGCTCATGACGGCCTGCGCGGCGAAGTGCACCGCCTGCTGGGACGAACCGCACTGCCGGTCGATGGTCACGCCGGGCACGTTCTCGGGCAGCCCGCCAGCCAGCCACGCCAGCCGGGCGATGTCGCCGGCCTGGGGGCCGACCATGTCGGTGGCTCCGAGGATCACGTCGTCCACCACGACCGGATCGATGCCCGCCCGCTTGACCAGGGATGTCAGCACGTGCGCCGCGACGTCGACCGGGTGTTCGGCGCTGAGGCTGCCCCCGCGACGTCCGACCTGCGTACGAACCGCTTCGACGATGAAGGCTTCCGCCATGTCATACCTTTCGGCGTTCGGGCGCGGCAGGCCGCGCGGCGAGATCAACAGTATCTACCAAACGATTGGTCGTCAACGTGAACAGTGGCCCGCAGGGCGGGTCGACGATCGGTCGCGGGATCAGTCGGGGCGGGCGGAGGGCTGTTCGAACCGTTCGGCGAGGAGGTCGAGCGCGCGCTCGACCGAGGACCCGAGCGGCCCCGCGAGATCGTCCGGACGCACATCCGTCGCATACAGCACGAGACACCGATGGACCCCGTCCGGAATGACGTCCACGGTCCCCAGGTGCGACTCGACGTCGATGCCCCGGACGATCCGGTACTGCAGGCGCATGAGGGCGTCGTCGACGGTGATGATCTCCTCGGCGACCACCTCCCCGGACCGCAGGGTGCACGTGCGCGTCGACCCGGACATCTCGCAGGCCACGATGCTCGGGAACCACGCGGCGATCGCCCCGGGATCGCCGACCAGCGCCCACACCCGCCTGGCCGCGGCCTCGACCCAGACGTGCCGGCGACTGCTCGCCACGTCACCCACCCGCCCGTACCGCCGGCCGGCCGGCGGAACCGCCGGCCGCCCTCGCCCTGCCTCTCGCCCTGTCCCTCGTCCGCCCACGTTTCGTCATCAAGGCCCCTTCCGACCGTTTGGTTGCTAAACCGTAGGTCGTCGGGACCGGTTGGGTCAACGGGTCCCGCAAGCGGAGATGGGTCGGTCCAGACAGGTACCCACCAACCGTTTGGTTTGGTACCCTTCCCCGGCGATCGTGAAAACCGACGAGGAGAATCGAGCCGCGATGACGGTGCACTCGACTATCGACCTTCTGCGCGAACACGCCGCCCGTTCCAGCCGTGGTACCGCCCTTCACGCCGACGGCCGCGCCCTCTCGTACGGCGACCTGGACGGGATGTCGAACCGCATCGGCCACGCGCTCGCGGTCACCGCCGGTGCCCGCGTGGCATTCCTCGGGAAGAACAGCGCCCACTACTTCGCCGTTCTGGCCGCGTGCGGCAAGGTCGGCGCGGTCATCGTCCCGCTGAACTGGCGGCTGGCCTACCCCGAGCTGACCGCGATCGTCGCCGACGCCGCCGCCGCGGTGATCGTGGTCGATGACGAGTTCGCCGAGGTCGCGCGGCGGCTCGAGGCCGATCCGGAGGTCACCCTCGTGGTCCGCACCATTGACACACGCACCGGAACGGACAACTGGTACGACGCCTTCCCCGCGGCGGACCCGGGGTACCGCCCGCGGCGCGATGACGTCGCCATCCAGATGTACACGTCCGGGACCACCGGCCAGCCGAAGGGCGTGATGTCCACGCACGGGGCCGTCCTGGACTCGCTGCGCATCCTGGCCGGCGTCGCCGGCATCGGGCGGGACGCGGTCAGCCTGTGCACGTTGCCCACCTTCCACATCGGCGGAACGTCCTGGACCCTGACCGGGTTGTGGGCCGGCTGCACGACCGTGCTCTTACGCGAGGTGGAGCCGACGGCAGTGCTCGACACGATCGCCGAACACCGCGTCACGAACATGATCGCGGTTCCGGCGGTCATCGCACGCCTCGTCGACCTGCTGCGCAAGGGCGACGAGCGGACCCGGTCGCTGTCCCGTCTCTACTACGGCGGCGGCCCGATGACCGGCCCGGTGCTGGAGCGGACGCTCGCCGCCTTCGACTGCGAGCTTGTCCAGGGGTTCGGCATGACGGAGCTGCCACTGATCACGGCGCTGCCGCCGGAGTGTCACGTCGCCGGGTCGCCGCTGCTGCGGTCCTGCGGTCGCCTCGTGCCCGAGACCGAGGCCCGGGTGGTCGACCCGGTCACGCTCGTCGAGGTGCCGGTCGGCGAGGTGGGCGAGTTGTGGGTACGGTCCGCCCGAGTGATGAGCGGTTACTGGGGCAAGGATCGCGAAACCGCCCTCGCGCTCGTGCCCGGGGGCTGGCTGCGCACCGGCGACGTCATGCACCTCGACCGGGACGGCTTCTACTTCCTGCACGACCGGATCAAGGATGTGATCATCAGCGGCGGGGAGAACGTCTACTCGGCGGAGGTCGAGAACGTCCTGATGGCGCATCCCGCGATCGCGGAGTGCGCGGTGATCGGCCTGCCGTCGGCGAAGTGGACCGAGACCGTCGCGGCCGTCGTCGTCCTGCGTCCCGGAGCCGTCGCCGACGAACGGTCCATCATCGACTTCTGCCGGACCCGGATCGCCCGGTACAAGTGCCCGACCTCGGTGGCCCTCACCGACGACCTCCCGCGCACCCCGGCTGGCAAGATCCAGAAGCATGAGCTGCGCGCCCGGTATGGGACGCCCGGCGTGCCGGAGACGGGCTCCGGCCACCGGTCGGTCGCCGGGACAAGCGCGGGAGGGACAGCAGGGAGGTGAACGCCCGAAGAGCCCGGGCGAGCACCTCCCTCTCGTTCCTCACGGCGCCCGCCGGGCCGGGGATCCTCAGACATGTTCCAACGTGTGGAAGGCCCCCCGGTGGAAGATAAGCGGCGCCCGGGACTCGTCCGACTCGAGGCCCATGACGAGGCCGACGGCGATCGTGTGATCCCCGCCATCGTGCTCGCCCACCAGGTCGCAGTCGATCCAGGCGCTCGCGCCGGCGATGATCGGCGACCCTTGATCGCTGAGGCGCCAGTCGACGCCGCGAAACTTCTCGCCGCCGCTCACGGCGAAGGCCTGGCAGAGATCGGCCTGCTCCTGCGCGAGGATATTGACGCAGAACGAGCCGGTCTGACGGATCTTCGGCCACGTGGTCGACCCTCGACCGGGCAGGACAAGGATCATGGGAGGATCGAGGGACAGCGAGTGGAAGGACTGGCAGGCAAAGCCGACCGGTACCCCGTCGCTGACCGCGGTCACGACCGTGACGCCGGAGGGGTAGTGCCCCAGCACCCGTCGCAGGGTCGCGGGGTGAGGACCCGCTGCATCAACCATCGTCCCGTCTCCTCCTCATCGAGGAGAACCCGTCTCGGCTCGTCCCCGGTGCTCGGCCGCGACCTCGGCGAAGCGTTCCAGCTCGCCGACGATGTCCTTGCCACCCGGCTGGTAGGTCACCTCCGTGACCCCGGCCGCGCACAACTCCTCGATGTGCCGGCTTATGTCGTCCGCTGTTCCCACCCACGTCGACGCCGCGGCCATGTGGCGGGGGACGATGTCCCGGTCGATGTCGTTGACCACGACGCCATGGCCCGCGTGCAGGGCGAGATGCCGGGTGCCGGCAGGTAGCTGCGCCACCGCGTCCAGCCATCGCTCGCCTTCCGGCAGGGACCTGACCGCCTCCTGGCCCTGCCATTCGTACGTCGCGTGGTAGCCGAGCGCGGCGATGGCTCCGACCGCGTCGAAGACACGGTCCGAATCGGCCGACTCGCCATCCTGGAGGACCGTGCCGAAGACCAGGCGCATGACCCAGTCGAACTCCCGGGGAGCCGTGTGCACGAACGTCGTCACCCCGTCGCCGTGGCGCCTCGCCACGGCCAGGCCGCGCGGGCCCTCGGCCCCGACGAGAAGGGGCACGTCGATCGGCCGGGCAGGACCCCATCCCGTGGGATGGAGCATCCGCAGGGCCTTGCCCTCCCATTCGACCTCTTCGCCGCGCACCAGGCCACGAAGAGCGACGATGTACTGTTCCACCTCGGCCCAACGAGCTGGCTTCTGACCGAGCAGCCACCGCGCGCTGGCACCGGCTCCGACCCCGATCGACACCCGACCGGGAGCCAACGACTCCAGCGTCGCGATCGCCGAGGCGGTTACCAGGGGATGACGCAGGCCCGGACTGACCACCGCCGTCCCGAGTCCTATCCGGGAGGTGCGGGTGGCGGTGACCGCGAGCGTTGCCCACGGATCGAGGTACACCGCGGGCGAGTCGTATACCCAGGCCCGGTCGTATCCCAGGCTCTCCGCCGCAACAATGTCGTCGGGCGTCTGCTCGGCAGGCCCGAAGGCGCAGGATATCTTCATGGGGCACTCCCACCGGCTTCCATCGGCCTCAGGCCGGTAACGACACCTTCGGGGCGACTTCCCGGCTCAGCAACTCGATCGAGTGATTCCATGGCTCCGGGTTGTCGATGTAGTCGTAGCCGTACATCATGATCGTCCCCCACCCGCCGGTCGCGGCAAAGGCCTCTTCGAGTTTCTCGACCGCGGTCTCCGGTGAACCGACGATCCAGACGTTGTCGGCCAGGTAGTCGAGATCGACGTCATCCGCGCTCATGCCCGGATGCTTGATCATCGTCTCCAGGATGCCGTAGTTGTGGTAGCGCGGTAGCACGTACTCCTGCCAGGCCTTGCCCATGCCGCCCTCGATCGCCCACCTGCGCGCCTCCTTGTCCGTGTCGGCGATAAAGACGTCGCGAACCACGTGGTGCACCGAGCGGTCGACGGTCCGGCCCTTCTCCTGGGCCGCCGCGGAATAGGTCTCCCAGTGATTGCGCAGGAAGTCGTCACCCGAGTAGATGGAGAGCGGTAAGTAGCCGTTCTGCCCGGCAAAACGCAGCGACGGGGAGTTCGGGCTCAGACCTGTTAGGCCGATCTCGATCGTTCCGTTGTACAGGCCGACGTCCCGGAGGGGATGCCCCTCCTGTGCCTCCGGATAACCGGCCCGCCAGTAGTCGCCCTCGAACTGGAACGGCTCCTTGCGCCAGACCCTCCGCATGATCTCGAGGGACTCGGTCACCATCCTGTGGTTCTCGGTCAGGTCCTTGAGCCCCCGCAGTGCGGCGTCCTCGGGAAAGGCGCCGGCACCGATGCCGAGAATGTAACGACCCTGGGTGACCTGCGTCAGGTAGGCGATCTGGACCGCCAGCGTCGCCGGGTGGTGGTACGGCAGGAGATGTGCTCCCGGTGCCAGTCTGATCTGTTCGGTCTGCAGCGCCGCCGCCGCGATCACGAGCTCCGGATTGGGGATCGACTCCCACGCCTGGGTGGCGTGCTCGCCGATCCAGTACTCCGAGAGCCCGGCCTGATCGCAGACCACGGCCTGCTCGACGGCCCACGTGAAGGTCTCACGCGCCGACCGGGTCGGCGGCATGAAGGGTGTCTGAAACATCGCTGCGTGCATGATTCACTCCCCAGACTGACTTGGCTGTGGACGGAACGGTGGGGCGGACGGGACACCCTCCGGCGTTCCGGGGACAATAGGGCGCCGGGGGTGGCGGACAGATGTCGGTGCGCCCCCTTCGGCCCGTTATACCTTCTGCAGGAAACCGCCGTCCACCGGGATCATGGCTCCGGTCACATAACGTGATTCGTCGCTCGCCAGATAGAGCACGGCGTTGGAGACGTCGACCGGTTCCACCCATGGAATTCTCATGGGGTTCAAGGTCTGGAAGATCTCGCCAAACCGCTCCCGCGTTGGGTTCGCCGGATCGAACAACCGGTATGTGGCGTCATTCATAATCATCTTGGTGTCGACCGAGTTCGGATGGACCGTGTTGACGCGGATGCCGTGCGATGAGATCTCGTTGACGAGGGTCCGCATCAGGCCGATGACGCCGTGCTTGGCCGCGGTGTAATGGGCGAAGTTGGCGAAGCCCACCAGACCGGCGGCCGAGCTGATCAGGACGATCGAGCCGCCTCGACCCGACTCGATCATGGAGGGCAGAACGGCCCTCACGGTGCGGAAGACGCCCGTGAGGTTGACGGCCAACATGTCGTCCCACATCTCGTCGGTGATCTCACTGAAGGGCGCCATGCTGAAGATTCCCGCATTCGCGCACACCACGTCGATCGGACCGAGCTCGCTGATGGCCTGCTCTACCACCGCATCGAGTTCGCCGGACTTGCGGACGTCGGCCTGCCGTCCGACGACACGCCGATCGAGGGCTTCGATCTCCTTGATCGTCTCCGCGAGGTCGTCGGCGGTTGCCATGTCATAGGGAACCGAGCCGATCTGGCCACACAGGTCGACGGCAATGATGTCCGCGCCCTCTTCGGCTAGCCGTAACGCATGGGCGCGCCCCTGTCCGCGGGCCGCACCGGTCACGAACGCGACTTTTCCATCCATCCGTCCCATTCAACGCTCCTTCGTTGATTCCACGGCTGGCAGAATAGAGGTGATGGTCAACCGGACGCCCAGGTTTCGGATGCCCAATGAAAGTAACGATCACCAACCAACCGTTTGGTGCCATCACGTTAGGCGTCGGCCGTAGACCTGTCAACGGGGGAATCGCGGAGGAATTCCGCGCCCACCGTGCACTCTCCGCCGGCCCGACGGGGCCGCCGTGCGCGCAGGATAGTTGACTCAGCACGGGATGTGCGCGGGGGCGGGGTCCTCGGAGTTGCACCCACGGACATCGTGCGACCTGGTCGTGCGGCCTACTACGTACTGCCTACGTACGTACTACTGTCCTTCGCGCGATGCCGCCTGCGCGGTCAGCGCCTCGGCGGGCTGCGCGATCCCCAGGACCGTCGCCATCGCGAGCTGCGCGTAGCTGCGCGCGACCTCGTCGGGGGAGTCGTCGCCGTCGCTGCGGTACCAGTCGGCCACCCAGTTCGTGCCGCCGATGACGAAGGAGGACACGTAACGCTGATTGACCGTGCTCTCGATGCCCAGGGACTCGTACGCCTTCGTGATCAGGCCACGTAGGTAGTGGTCGTACTGTCGGCGGCGTTCGACCAGCTTCTTCCGCCGCTCACCGGTGAGATTGCGCCAGTCCCGGAAATAGAGCGTCTGTAGTTCGAGGTTCTGCAACGTGTTCGAGACGCTGCGCTCGAGATAGGATCGCAGCCGCTCGACCGCGTCGACCTCGAGGGCGTCGAGCTCGGTCATCAACCGCTCGGCGTCGACATGGGCGTTGTCGAAGATCTGGAAGAGCAGGTCTTCCTTCGAGTCGATGTAGTGATAAAGACTGCCCTTGAGTACGCCGACCGCGTCCGCGACGTCCTGGATGCTGGCGGCGGCATAGCCCTTGCGCGCGAAGATCTCGAGGGCGGCCTGCAGGATCTCCGCTTCACGATTGCGGCGATCCGTGGGCTGGCCGGTGGCCTTCTCACGCCTGGACTTCATCACACCCCGTAACCGACCGATTGTTTGGCCGAGGTTACCCCTTCCTCGATGCAGCGAGCAAATCAGAACCGCCGTCGCGATGAGGTGTGCCCCCCCTCACATGTGTCTGAACCGCCGACCGAGGCAGTGCCGTGATCGGCGTCATGTGAGGCCGGCCGTCTTCGCGATGAGGCGGAGGGCGTCGAGCGTCTGGTCCCGGGGCGCCGTCTGCAGCAGGAACACGCAGGCGTCCACGCCCATCGCCTCGTACGCGGCGATCCGGTCGGTGTCGGCCGCCATCCCGAACAGGAACACCGGGAGGTGCCCGCGGCCCCGTTCGATCGATCGGGTCCGCAGCTCGGCGATGCGGTCCGCCAGGTCTGGCATCGGCGGCCACCCCGGGTTCGGCGCCCAGATGTCGGCGTACTCGAGCACCCGGTCGATCACCGTCGGACCCATCCCGCCGAGCACGATCGGTGGATGCGGGGTCTGTGCGGGCCGGGGTCGCACCGTCGTCGGGGCGATCCTGACCAGCTCGCCGTCGAAGCTCGCCACGTCATCGCGCCACAGCGCCTTCATGGCCTGGACCCGCTCACCGAGCAGTCGGGTGCGAAGGCGTGGCGCGGTGCCGTGCTGGCGCATCTCCTCGGCGTTCCAGCCCGCGCCGATCCCGAACAGGAACCGTCCCCCGCTCAATTGGTCGAGGCTCGCGACGGACTTGGCGGTGTGGATCGGATCGCGCTGGCCCAGCAGGCACATCCCGGTACCGATGCGCAGCGTGTTCGTCGCATGCGCCGCGATGGTGAGGGCCACGAACGGGTCGTAGGTGCGCAGGTACTCGGGCGGTAGTTCGCCTCCCCCGGGGTACGGCGTCTCGCGGCTCGCGGGGATGTTCGAGTGCTCGGTCAGGAACAGGTGGTCGAAGCCGTGGCCCTCGACCGCGACGGCGAGGTCGTCGGGACGGATGCCCTCGTCGGTCGAGAAGGTGACGATCCCGAACTGCACGACTGTTCTCCTTCACGGACGGCCGCGGAGGGAACGCGACCAGGGTCGAAAGCGATCGAGACTGCGGTCTCCGGACAACTCGATGCGGTGTCTGGTGTGCCCGCGGCATCGTGCGGAATCGACGGCGACGACGACCGTCGAAGACCAGCCGGCTGACCGCTCAGCGGGCGGGGAACCCGCGCGACTGGAGCGTCGTTCTGCGCCGCGTCTGTGCCGCCTGGCTAATCAGCGCGGGGGTCCAGTCCAGACCGTGGTCCATGCTGACCACGATCGACGTGACCCCCGTGACCTCGGCCAGGCGACGTTTGATCTCGACACTGAAGTAGCCGACGTTGTGGCACAGTGGCGCGGTGAGCCGCATGGCAACCCGGACGCGTCCGTCCGGCTCGACCTCGACGGTATCGATCAGGCCCATCTCCTCGATTCCCATCGGGGTCCCCGACGCCACGCTGCACGGGTCGCCGATGGTGTTGAGGACCTCGCGGATCCGGTCGGCCAGGCCCGGCTCCGGCGTGGGCGGGGTGGTGGGTGCGGGCACAGACACCGGGATCTCAGTGCCTGTTCTGAATCTTGATCGCCGTTAGGTCTCGCTGGTTGTCCGTGGCGTCCAGCGGGAGACCGGGGTTCGGCGGGCGAGCCGGCGGACCATCGTGTGGATCATGGCC
>NZ_JAMQQF010000280.1 GCF_023716945.1 Frankia sp. AiPs1
GCCGACCTTTCCCACCAGGCCGCGGGGCGCTCCGCCGCGGCCACGGGGCCGTCAGCGGCGGGCGTGGGCCCGACGGCCCGGGCGTTCTCGGGCCGAGCTTCGGTGGGTCGTGCCGCCATCGGTCCCGTGGACAGCGCTGGTTCGGTGGACAGCGCTGGTTCCGTGGACAGCACCGGTTGCATGGACGGCGTTGGTTCCGTGGACAGCGCCGATCCGGTGGGCAGCACTGGTCCGGTGGTCGGCGCCGGGGCCGGGCGCACCGCTGCGGCCAGCCGGGCGGTGATACGTCCAACGGCCGAGGTCGCCGATCTGTCGCTGACGCTGGCCGGCGCCGGCATCGGGGTGTGGAGCTGGGAGCCGGCCAGCGGTCGGCTCGTCTGCGACGAGCAGGCGGCCGCGATGTGCGGTCTCGCCCCGGGCGAGTTCGACGGGACCATCGACACCGCCCTCGCCATGGTCCACCCGGAGGACGCGACGGGCGTGCGCACGACCCTGGCGGACGCCGCCCGCACCGCCGGCGCCGTCCTGGAGGAGTACCGGATCCTGCGGCCGGACGGCCTGACCCGCTGGGTCCAGGTGCGCGGAGCCGTGGTGCGGGACGAGACGGCCGGCGCGGCCCGGATGGTCGGGCTGGTCGGCGACGTCAGCTCGGTGCAGACGGATCGCGACGGCGCCGGTCCCGGGTCCACCGCGCTGTGGCGGGCCACCCGCCTGCTCGACCTCACCCACGCGCTCGGGCAGGCCCTGACCGTCGACGAGCTCGGCGACGTGGTCGTGCACACCGCCACCGCCGACCTCGGGATCGTGTTCGCCGCGGTCATGCTCCACGGCGACGACGGCGAGCTGTACCGCAGCATCGTGCACCCGGCGACCTCGCCGGTCCTCGCGATGTGGCAGGCCCTGCCGATCCGCGGGCCGGCCGCCGCCGCCGACGTCGTGCGCGACCGGCGGCCCCGCTATCACCCCAGCCGGGCCGAATACCTCGCCGACTACCCGGACCGGGAGCAAACGGTGCAGGTCCTCGAACTGAACGCCAGCGCCCACCTGCCGCTGGTCGTCTCCGGTCGGCTCATCGGCGTTCTCGTGCTCGTCTGGGACGTGCCCCGCGACTTCGACCCCGGCGATCAGGCGTTCCTGCAGACCCTCGCCGGGATCTGCGCCCACGCCTTCGAACGGGCCCGGCTGTACGAGCGCCAGACGACTCTGGTCACCGTCCTGCAACGGGCGATCCTGCCGCAGCGGCTGCCCGATCCGGCCGGAGTGCGACTCAGCGCCCGGTACCTGCCGGCGAGCCGGGACGTGGGCATCGGCGGCGACTGGTATGACGCCATCGTGTTGCCGGACGGCGCGCTCATGGTCGTCGTCGGGGACGTCGGTGGCCACGGCCTCGGCGCCATCGCGATCATGGCGGAGCTGCACCAGGCCACTCGGGCGTACGCGTTGCAGGGCCAGAGCCCGGCGGAGATCACCACCCAGCTCGCCGCGAACCTCGCCGGCCAGGGCGACGAGACGCTGGCCACCGCCGTCGTCGCGCATCTGCGACCGGGCGAGCGGCGGTTGACCTGGTCCTGCGCGGGGCACCCGCCGCCGCTGCTGATCGCCGGGCCGGCCACGCGCTACCTCGAACAGGTGCACGGCCCGATTCTCGGCGCGGCGCCGGGCCACCGGTACGGCCAGAGCGAGCTGACCCTGCCCCCCGGCTGCCGGCTGCTGCTCTACAGCGACGGGCTGGTGGAACGACGGGGGGCGTCCCTGTCGCTGGGCCTCGACGCGTTCGCCGCCGCCGCCAGCGCCGGAGCCGCACCCGGCCCGGACGGTGGGCCCAGGTCCGGCGGGCTGGAGGACCTGTGCGACGGGATCCTCGCCGAGATCACCGCCCCCTGCGGGCGCGACGACGACGTCTGCCTGCTCGCCGTCGGCCTGGACTGACAGCCGCTGGTCTGTCCCGACAGCCGCTCGGCTGTCCCGCTGGTC
Organism: Frankia sp. AiPs1; assembly: GCF_023716945.1. Classification (GTDB taxonomy): domain Bacteria; phylum Actinomycetota; class Actinomycetes; order Frankiales; family Frankiaceae; genus Frankia. The sequence goes on from NZ_JAMQQF010000280.1 coordinate 1,975, forward strand.
CGTCCCGCTCGTCAGGAGTGGGCGACGACCCGGCCGGTCATCGACTCGGGCAGGATGCGCACCCAGTGCGGGTGCTCGATGCGGTCCGCCCACGGGGCCAGCCCGGTCTTCTCCAGCCTGGCCAGCGTCTGCTGATCGGTGACCGCCACCGCCCTGCCGTTGATCAGAACGCTCCAGCCTGCGCGGGCCACCGGGTCATGGCCGTCGACCTCGAATCCGACGGCGTCCTCCTCGAGCGCCACGGCCAGTTTGGAACCGGTGGCCGTGCGGAACGCGATGGCGTCCCCGTCCAGCACGTAGTTCACCGGCAGGACGAGGATCTCCCCGTCCGCGCGGAATGCAACCCGGCCCACCTGCTCGCCGGCGAGCAGCCACAGGCAGGTGGCCGTGGGCAGGACACCACCCCCGGCATGGTCGAGGGTGACGGTGGTCTTGTCGCTGGCGCTGGCGGTGAAACCTGGCGCACCCACACTCGTCGATGTCATGTGTGTTCCCCTCGTCCGCTGGTGGGCGTCCGGACCGACGGGGCGCCCGGACCGCTTCGGCGATGCCCGATTCGACGGTAGGCCGGTGCGTATCGGGAGATCAGGGCCGATCGTCGTCCGCCCGCCGGGCCCTCCGGCACGGGTGTGCCCGTCCGGTCGGTGCCGTACGCGGTCCGTCAGCAGGCCCGTAGCAGCCGATCCAGCACGCGGGTGCCGAACTCGAGGGCCGCGACGGGGACCCGTTCGTCGACCCCGTGGAACAGGGCGCTGAAGTCCAGCTCCGGCGGCAGGCGCAACGGCGTGAATCCGAAGTGGCGGATCCCCAGCCGCTGGAACGACTTCGCGTCCGTCCCCGCGGCCAGCAGGTAGGGCAGGACGCGCGCGCCTGGGTCCTCCGCTTCGATGGCCGCTTCGATCGCCGCCACCAGGGTGCCGTCGAAGCTCGTCCCGACCGGCGGCAGGGTGTCCCATTCGGCCAGCACCCGCGGGCCGAGCACCGCGACCAGCTCGCGGCCGAAGGCCTCCTCGCGTCCGGGCAGGAAGCGGCCGTCCACGGTGGCGCGGGCCAGGGCGGGCACGACGTTCGACCGGTAGCCGGCGTCGAAGAGGGTCACGTTCGCCGTGTCCCGCAGCGCCGCCCCGACCAGGCGCGCCAGCGGGCCGAGACGGTCGACGGCGGCCTGCGGATCGGCCTCGTCGAACGGGACCCCGGTGATGTCCGCGATCCCGGTGAGCAACGCCCGGATCGGATCGGTGAGCACCAGCGGGAAGCGGTGGGCGTCGAGGCGGGCGACGGCCGCCGCCAGGGTCGCGATCGGGTTGTCGTCGTGCAGCATCGAGCCGTGCCCGCCACGGCCGCGGGCCGCCAGCCGCAGCCACATGCTGCCTTTCTCCGCGGTCTGGAGCAGGTAGACGCGGGAGTCCTCGCCGCCGGCAGCGGCGCCGCCGGTGGTGGTGGTGGTGGTGGTGGCGGTGGAGCCGAGGGTGATGGAGAAGCCGCCGACCTCGCCGATCGCCTCGGTGGCGCCCTCGAACAGGTCGGGGCGGTTGTCCACCAGCCAGCGGGCCCCGTGCCAGCCGCCGGCCTCCTCGTCGGCGACGAACGCGAAGATCAGATCCCGCGGCGGGGTGACCCCCTCGCGGCGCAGGCGGCGGGCCACGGCCAGCATGATCGCTACCGCGCCCTTCATGTCGACGGCGCCGCGCCCCCACACGTACCCGTCGCGCACCTCGCCGGCGAACGGGTGGACCGTCCAGTCGGCCGCGTCCGCCGGGACGACGTCAAGGTGACCATGCAGGAGCAGGGCGCCCCGCGACGGGTCGGCGCCGGTCAGCCGGGCGACGACGTTGCCGCGCCCGGGCGCGGTGGACTCCAGGTAGGTGACGTCGTAGCCGACGTCGGCCAGCCGGCCGGCCACGTATTCGGCCGCGGGCCGCTCGGTGCCCCGGGCGTGCGGGTCGCCGTGGTTGCTGGTGTCGAACGCGATGAGCTCGCTGGCCATCGCCACCGCCTCGCGGGCGGCAACCCGCTGACCTGCCGACGGGTCGGCACCGCTCATACCGCCGGCTCGCCCGTGCCCGTGGCCGGGCGCGCGGCGAGCGGCCCGTCGGCCTGGGCGGGCACGGCCACGGCAGCGGGGATCCGGACGGCACGGAAGGTCACCGTGCGTCGCTGCCGGAAGCCGAGGGTCTCGTAGAGGCGGATCGCGTTCGTGTTCGTGGCGGCGGCGTGCAGGAAGGGGATCTCGCCGCGGGCGCGGATGCCGGCGGCGACCGCCCGCACGAGGCGGGAGGCCAGCCCCGTCCCCTGATGATCCGGATCGGTGCAGACGGCGCTGATCTCGGTCCAGCCCGGTGGGTGCAGCCGCTCCCCGGCCATGGCGACCAGCACCCCGCCGCGGCGGATGCCGAGGTAGGTACCGAGCGCGATGGTGCGGGGCAGGAACGGGCCGGGGCGGGTGCGGGCCACCAGGTCGAGCATCTCCGCGACGTCCGCCGGGCCGAGGCGCACCGCGTCGTCGTCGCCCACCGCGTCGATCCCGGCGTCGATCATCTGGACCCCCGGGCCGAAGCCGACCTCCTCCCAGCCGGGTGGCACGTCCGCGTCGACGCCGGTGAACGGCACCAGGGCGCCCGGGCCGAGCAGCGCCGCCGCGTCCTGCCAGGTGCGCTCGTCCGGCTCGTCGGGCAGGGCGACGAACGGGCACACGTCCGCCGGGTAACGCAGCACCTCCCCGCGCCGCTCGGCGAGGTGCGCGTGCGGGCCGAGCAGGGCCGAGCGGGTGGGATTGTCCAGGACGTGCCGTATGGTCACCCGCCGACTTCTATCACGATCTTTCCGCGGGCGTGACCGGTCTCCACCGCCCGCAGGGCCGCATCCGCCCGGTCCAGCGGGTAGACGTCGCTGACGTGGGGGTCCAGCACCCCGGCCGCGACGAGGCCGACGACGGCGTCGAGCACGTCCGCGTTGCGGGCCCGCTGCACGGCCACCCCGCCGAGGCGGGTGACCGTCGCCGTGTCCGCGGCCGTGACCAGCCGCGGCGGGACGTCGCCGGCGGTCGCCGCCGGGGTGAGCACCCCGGCGATCTCCTCGAGCGCCGCGCCGCCGACGAGATCGTAGACCGCGTCGACCCCCTGCGGCGCGACCGCGCGGACCCGGTCGAGGACGCCGGGACCCGGCTCGACCCAGGCGACCCCGAGGGACTCGACGAGGTCCTTCTTCCCGGCGCTGGCCGTGCCGACGACGGTGAGCCCGGCGTCCCGGGCGATCTGCGCGGCGGCGACGCCCACCCCGCCGCCGACGCCGGTGATCAGCAGGGTCGCGCCCGGCGCCAGCGCGAGCTGCTGCACGCCGTCGTACGCGGTGGCCGCCGCGACCGGCAGGGTGGCCGCGTCGCGGAAGCTCACCGCGGCCGGCTTGTGCGCGGCCAGCGCGGCCGCGAGCAGGACGTGCTCGGCGTAGGCGCCGCCGACCGTGATCCCGAGGACCTCGTCGCCGACCGCGAACCCGGCCACCTCGGGGCCCACGCCGGTGACCACGCCGGCCGCCTCCAGCCCCAGCACGACGGGGAACACCGGGTCGGGCAGGCCGGGGATCGACAACCCGTCGCGCAGCTTCCAGTCCGCGGGGTTCACACCCACCGCGCGCACCGCGATCGCGAGCTGACCCGGCCCGGGCTCGGGCGCCGGCAGATCGGTGAACGTCTCCACCTCGGGGCCGCCGTTCGCGGTATGGACGTATGCCTTCGGCACCGCAGTCCTTCCTTTCGTCCCGTTCGCTCGCGTGGCCTCACGCCACGGATCTGGTCGGTCACATCGTCGGTCACATGGTCGGTCACCGGGCGGTCGCCTGCTTGCCGGCGTCGCCGCCGAGCCGGTGCTCGGACGGCGTCGCCGGCTCGGCGGCGGTCTGCTTCAACAACGGCCGCCGCCGTCCCCTTCCGCACCGTCGGCCGGCCCGCCGGACGCGTCACGGCGCCGCCCGGTTCGGACCGGTTCGAGACCGCTGCGGGCCCGGTCGGCTCGGTCGGTCCGGTCGGTCCGGTTGGCTGGTTCACCCGGGGAGCGGGTCAGCCGTGGCGGCGGGTCCACTCCGCGGCGAGCAGCTCGTAGGAGCGCACCCGGTCGGCGTGGCGGTGGGTGATCGTGGTGACGGCCAGTTCGTCCGCGCCGGTCGCCGTCGCGAGCTGTTCGAGCCGGTCGGCGACGGTCGACGGGGAGCCGACGAGCTGGGTGGCGACCCGGTCGGCGACCAGGTCCCGATCGGCGTCGCTCCACACGTGCGCGGCGGCCTGCTCGGGAGTCGGGAACGGGATCGCCCCCGCGCCGCTGCGGATGCTGCGGACCCACAGCCCGTAGCCGGCGGCCAGCCGGGCCGCGTCGGCGTCGTCCTCGCCGACGACGACATCGGCGGAGACCGAGACGTACGGCGCGGCGAGATCCGTCGACGGCTCGAACGCCGCCCGGTACGCCTCGACCGCGTCGAGAACCGTGCTGGGGCTGTGGTGGTAGGACGCGGCGAAGCGCAGCCCCCGGGAACCCGCCACCGACGCACTCGACCCCCCCGAAGCCCCGAGGATCCACACCTCCAGCGCCGCGCCGGCCCCGGGCCAGGCGCTGGCCGTCTGGCCGTCGGCGGCGTGGTAGGTGTCGTGCAACAGGGCGAGGACGTCGTCGACCTGGTCGGCGTACTCCGGGGTGTAGGCGCCCGGCTGCTGCAGCAGCGACAGCGTCAGCCCCAACCGGGGGGAGCCGAGCAGTCGGCTGAAGTCGAACCGGCGGGGGATCAGCAGGCCGTTGGCGGCCCGCTGCTCGGTGCTGTGGTCGACCCCGCCGAGGCTGGCCTGGTAGGCGGCCGCCGCGGCCGAGACGAGCGCCGGGGCCGGTGCGGGCGTCGCTGCGCCGTCTCCGGGCCCGCCGTCCGCGGATCCGCCGTCCCCGGGTCCGCCGTTCGTGGGTCCGCCGTTCACGCCGACCGGGGACGAGCCGTTGTGGGTCGCGCCGTTGGTCGGTGCCGGCCGGCCCGGTGAGCGGCCGATGCCGAGGTCCAGGCGGCCGGGGTGCAGCGCGTCGATCAGGCCGAACTCCTCGACGATGGACAGCGGGGTCCGATGCCCGCTCTGGACGCCGGCCGAGCCGAGCCGGATCGTCGACGTCGCCCCGGCCACCAGCGCGATCGCCACCGCGGGCGACACGCCGAGCAGCCCGGGGTTGAGGTGATGCTCGGCGAACCAGTACCGCCGGTACCCGAACTCCTCCGCCTGCCGGGCCAGGTCGACAGTGTTGCGCAGTGCGTCGCTCGGGGTGCCACCGGCGCTGACCGGCACGAGATCGAGAACGGCCAACGGGATGTCTGCCATGTCTGGCCTTTCGGTCGAGGCGGGGGTGGGACTGGGGCCGGCCGGGTCGCTCCCGCGGAGGACCTGCGCCCAGCCGTGGGCATCGTCCGGATGGTCGTCCGGGCGCGCAGTGCCGATCGCGCCGGCGCCGATCGCCGCCCAGGGCGGGCCGACGCGGCCCTGGCCATCCACGCGGCCCTGGCC
>NZ_JAMQQF010000281.1 GCF_023716945.1 Frankia sp. AiPs1
GGCGTGTCCGACGCGGTGCGCCGGGTCGGCCTCGCGCGCGACCGGCCGCTGCTCGTCGAGGGGCCGCGCGCCCGGCTCGCCGCCCTGCTCAAGGCCCGTCAGCCGCTGTACACCGAGGTGGCGGCGGTCGTCATCGACACCGCGGGCCGCGAGCCGGACGAGGTCGCCGATCTGGTCGCCGCCGCCCTGGCGAAACTGCCCGCGCCGCCGGCTGCGGGGGCGTCAGTGAGGACTCCACAGTGAGTGTGCAGGCGAAGGTGTCCGACGTCGTGCGGATCCCGGTCCGTCCCGGCGGCGAGCGGGGCTACGACGTCGTGCTCGGGGAGGGGCTGCTCGGTGATCTCGCGGAGACGGTCGCCGGGCGGACCCGCGCCGCGGTGATCCATCCGGCGGCGCTGCGGGCCACCGCGGACGCCGTCGTCGCGGACCTGCGGGCGAGCGCCGGGGTCGAGGCGCACGCGGTCGAGGTGCCCGACGGCGAGGAGGCCAAGCAGCTACGCATCGCCGGCTACTGTTGGGACGTCCTGGGCCGGATCGGTTTCACCCGCGATGACGTGATCATCGGTCTCGGCGGCGGCACCGTGACCGACCTGGCCGGGTTCGTCGCCGCGAGCTGGCTGCGCGGGGTGGACGTCGTCCAGGTGCCGACCACCGTGCTCGGCATGGTCGACGCGGCCGTCGGCGGCAAGACCGGCATCGACATCGACGCGGGCAAGAACCTGGTCGGGGCGTTCCACCAGCCGCTGACCGTGCTGTGCGACCTCGCCGCGCTGGCCACGCTGCCGGCCGTCGAGGTGCGTGCCGGTCTCGCCGAGGTGGTCAAGACGGGGTTCATCGCCGACGGCGACATCCTCGACCTGCTCGATGACGACCCGACGGGTGCCGCGCACCTGCCCGAGCTGGTCGAGCGGTCCATCCGGGTCAAGGCCGACGTCGTCTCCGGTGACCCCCGGGAGGCCGGCCGCCGGGAGATCCTCAACTACGGCCACACCCTGGGCCACGCGATCGAGAAGGTGGAGCACTTCACCTGGCGGCATGGCGCGGCGATCTCGGTGGGCATGGTGTTCGCGGCGGAGCTGTCCCGGCTCGCCGCCGGCCTCGACGACGCCACCGCGGACCGGCACCGCGAGCTGCTGACCCGCATCGGCCTGCCGGTGACCTACCGCGGCGACCGCTGGCCGGCGCTGCTCGACGCGATGCGCGTGGACAAGAAGTCCCGTGGCCGCCGGCTGCGCTTCATCGGCCTGGCCGCCCAGGGCAAGACCGTCGTCCTCGACAATCCGGACACCGGCCTGCTGATCGCCGCCTTCACGGCGGTCGCCCCCGACGGTCTGGCGCTGCCCGACGCACCCTGACCGCACCGCTGCCCCGTGGCGCGGGCGCCGGGCTCGGTAGACTTGTCCGCGGCCTGGCTGATCGCCGCCGCGCAGGGACCGACAGCGGTCCCGGGCGGGCGGTCCCGGCCGGCAGGGTCGCCGCCGTGCGTGCGACCCGACGACTCTAGGCTTCAGCACGACGACGATCCGCCGTGCCGATGTACGGCAACCGAACGGGAGAACGCGCGCAGTGGCGACCAGCAACGACCTGAAGAACGGCATGACGCTCGACATCGACGGGGTGTTGTGGAACGTCGTCGGCTTCCAGCACGTCAAGCCGGGTAAGGGCGGGGCGTTCGTCCGCACGACCCTGAAGAACGTGCTCACCGGGAAGGTCGTCGACCGTACCTTCAACGCCGGCGTCAAGGTCGAGGTCGCGACCGTGGACCGGCGCGAGATGACCTACCTCTACCGGGACGGCGCCGAGTTCGTCTTCATGGACAGCGAGTCCTACGACCAGATCCCGATCCCGCCCGACGTCGTCGGCACGACCGCCGACTACATGCTGGAGAACACCGTCGCCACCGTCGCCCTGCACGACGGCGCTCCGCTCTACGTGGAGCTGCCCGCCAGCGTCGAGCTGACCATCGCCCAGACCGATCCGGGCGTGCAGGGCGACCGCTCGACCGGCGGCACGAAGCCCGCGACCCTGGAGACGGGGGCGACGATCAACGTGCCGCTGTTCATCACGACCGGCGAGAAGGTCAAGGTCGACACCCGCGACGGCCGTTATCTGGGCCGGGTGACGAGCTGAGCGCCAGGTCCAAGGCCCGCAAGCGCGCGCTGGACATCCTGTTCGAGGCGGACGTGCGCGGCGCCGCCGTCCCGGAGATCCTCCTCGCCCGGCGGGCCCAGGCCGACCCGCCCGTCTCGGAATACGCCGAGGGTCTGGTCAGGGGCGTCGTCGAGCACTGGCGGGAGATCAACGAACGGATCGGCCGGCACGCCGAGGGCTGGACCCTGGAGCGCATGCCCCCGGTCGACCGCAACATTCTGCGGATCGCCGTGCTGGAGCTGTTGTGGCGACCCGACGTTCCGCCCCGGGTCGTCATCGACGAGGCGGTGGAACTGGCGAAGAGCCTGTCCACCGACCGATCGCCGACGTTCGTCAACGGCCTGCTCGGCAGCCTGCTCGACGCAAGGTCGGTGCCGGCGACGGCCGAACCGGACGCCGGGCCGGGCCGGGAGTCCTGACCTACCGGGCTGGCCGGTGTACCGCGAGCGGTATGCCCGGTACGTCGCCCCAGCGACGTACCGGGGTACCCCCGGCTGCCTGTGTGCCACGCGCGTACGGTCGGCCGGAGACCCCGAAAGCCGACCCGCGATCACATTGAGACTGAAGCTGCTGTGCCACGAACGAGACTGCTGGTGGTGCTGCGAACGCTAGATGCTGCAACGCTGATGGTGCCAGTACTGCTGATGGTGCTGGAACCGCTGGCGGTGCTGGAACGTTGGAGATGCTGGAACCGTTGGATGGTGCGCTGCCGGTGGATCACCGGCATGGCTGTCAGACGTCGGAAGCGGTGGCGTCCGCGCCCTGCTCCGGGGACAGCACGCCCCACGAGACGAGCTGTTCGGTGAGCTTGCTGGGGGAGGTGTCGTAGATCACCGCGAGGGAACGCAGGTCCTCGTAGCGGATGGAGAGAACCCGGCCGTTGTAGTCGCCGCGCTGGCTCTGAATGGTCGCCGCGTACCGCGCAAGCGGTCCGCCCTGCTCCTTGGGCACCTGGGAAAGGCGCTCGAGGTCGAGGACGATCCGCGGAGACTGCTCCAGCGGGGCGACGGTGGAACCCTCGGGAAGAAGCTCCCCGACCGGAACGCCGTAGAACTCCGCGAGCTCCGAGAGACGCTGTACGGTGACGGCGCGGTCCCCACGTTCGTAGGAACCGACGACGACGGCTTTCCACCGACCGTGCGACTTCTCTTCGACGCCATGAAGCGAGAGCCCCTGCTGGGTGCGTATCGCGCGCAGCCGAGCACCGAGCGCCTTCGCATAGTCGGACATCGGAGTGCCCACTCCTGTCGTGGTCGATCACTTGGTACCGGGGCTCGTGCCGCCGGCGGTTACCGATAGTAGTGCCCGCCGGGTTGAGGCTCGACACCCGGGGGGTCGTGTCGCTTCTTTCTTTGTACCACTTTCTGTAGCCCTCCGGTTGCGCCCTACGCCTGCCCGGCGGGAACTTCCGCCGATCGCCGTACCGGCGCAGGCGGAAGTGAACCCGGTGACGTGCAGTCACGGCTTCGCGATGATAGTTGGCGCGGCAACAATCCGCACGGGCCGACGAACCGGGGGGCGCGGACGGAGTCAGGCGGCCGGGCGGGGGCCGGCCGGCCCTTGCCGCGAGACCCTCACTCGTCCGGAGTGCCCTGGTAACGTCGCTGAGACCGCTCCTTTAAGGACCGTCCAGTGAGGCGGGGAAGGAGGGATGCCGCGTGGCCTCTGCCGCCGCGAGCGACCCCGTATCGCGCCGTCCCGGCATTGCCCGGACAGTACTGTCCGCCGACGACATCACTCGGATCGTCAGCCGGATGGCGCACCAGATCCTCGAAAAAACCTCCGGTGGTGCCGGTGTCGTGCTGCTCGGGGTACCCACCCGAGGGGTACCCCTCGCGCATCGTCTGGCACAGCGAGTACAGGCCGTCGAGGGAGTGGATCTTCCTGTCGGCTCGCTCGATCCCACGATGTACCGCGACGATCTGCGACTGCGCGGGGTTCGGCCACTGGAGGTGACCGAAATTCCCGACGGCGGGGTCGACGGTCGGGTGGTCATCCTGGTCGACGACGTCCTCTACTCGGGACGCACGGTGCGCGCCGCCCTCGACGCGCTGGCCGCCTACGGCCGGCCCCGCACGGTTCAGCTCGCCGTCCTCGTCGACCGGGGCCACCGCGAGCTGCCGATCCGAGCGGACTACGTCGGGAAGAACATGCCGACCTCGCGCCGCGAGTCGGTGGCCGTTCGGCTGCGGGAGATCGACGGCGCCGACGGCGTGCTCATCGTCTCGCCCGAGGCCAGTCCGACCGGCGCCGCTGCGGGCCCGGGAGATCGGTCGTGACCCGGCGTTCGGTGGCCGGGCACGGGCGCGCGGGGACCTGGGCGGCGAACGGAGGTCGGAGATGAAGAGGCACCTGCTGTCTACGGAGGACCTCGGCCGGGACGACGCGCTGCTGGTGCTGGACACCGCGGAGCGGATGGCGCGGGTCGCCGAGGCGTCGGTCCGCAAGCTGCCGACCCTGCGGGGCCGCACCGTGGTCAACCTTTTCTTCGAGGATTCCACCCGTACCCGCACGTCCTTCGAAGTAGCCGCCAAGAGACTGTCGGCCGATGTGATCAATTTTTCGGCGCGCGGGTCAAGCGTGTCGAAGGGCGAGAGCCTGAAGGACACCGCGCAGACCCTCGAGGCGATGGGCGCCGACGCGGTGGTCTGCCGGCATTCCGCCAGCGGCGCGCCGCACCGGCTGGCGACCTGGGTGCGCGGCAGCGTCGTGAACGCCGGCGACGGTACCCACGAGCATCCGACCCAGGCGCTGCTGGACGCGTTCACGATGCGCCGGCGGCTCGGTCGGGTCGACGGGCTCGCCGTCACCATCGTCGGCGACGTGCTGCATTCCCGGGTGGCGCGGTCCAACGTCTGGCTGCTCGCCACCCTCGGCGCCAGTGTGACGGTGGTGGCCCCGCCGACGCTGTTGCCTATCGGTGTCTCCTCGTGGCCGGTCGAGGTGTCATACGACCTCGATGCGGTGCTACCCAAGACCGATGTGGTGATGATGCTGCGGGTCCAGCGGGAGCGGATGTCGGCGGCGTTCTTCCCCACCGAGCGGGAGTACAGCCGCCGCTACGGGCTGGACGTCGACCGGGCCGCGACCCTGCCCGAGCACGCACTGGTCATGCATCCGGGGCCGATGGTGCGCGGAATGGAGATCGCCTCCCGGGTCGCCGACTCCGACCGGTCGACGGTGGTGGAGCAGGTTGCGAACGGGGTGAGCGTGCGGATGGCCGTGTTGTATCTGCTGCTGGGCGGTTCCGGGGAGGTCTCATGACGGCGGGTGCGGGCGGCGCGGGGGGTCCGGTCGGGCCGGTCGGTGGGACGGCGGCGGGGGGCTCGGGACAGTCCTGGGTGCTGAGCCGGGTCCGCCCGCTGGGCGGGGACCCCGTCGACGTGCTGCTCACCGACGGGGTCGTGGCCGCCTGGCGGCCCGCCGGCTCGACCGGCCCGGACTCCGAGGGCCTGCCCGCCGGGACGACCATCCTGGCCGCCGAAGGCCTGATCATGCTGCCGGGCCTGGTCGACCTGCACACCCACCTGCGCGAACCGGGCCGGGAGGACGCCGAGACGGTCGAGTCGGGCACCCGGGCCGCGGCGCTCGGCGGCTACACCACCGTGTTCGCCATGGCGAACACCAACCCGGTCGCCGACACCGCGGGCGTCGTCGAGCAGGTCTGGCGGCTCGGGCTCGACGCCGGGCACTGCGACGTGCGGCCGGTCGGCGCGGTCACGGTGGGGCTCGCGGGGGAGCGGCTGGCCGAACTCGGCGCGATGGCGACGTCGGCAGCCGAGGTGCGGGTGTTCTCCGACGACGGGCACTGCGTGTCCGACGCCCTGCTCATGCGCCGGGCGCTGGAATACGTCAAGGCGTTCGACGGGGTGATCGCCCAGCACGCCGAGGAGCCGAGGCTGACCGCCGGCGCCCAGATGAACGAGGGGGTCGTGGCCGCCCGCCTGGGCCTGCCCGGCTGGCCCGCGGTCGCCGAGGAGGCGATCATCGCCCGGGACGCGCTGCTGGCCGGGCACGTCGATTCCCGGCTGCACGTCTGCCACGTCTCCACCGCGGGCTCGGTGGAGCTCATCCGCTGGGCGAAGGCGAAGGGCTGGCAGGTCACCGCCGAGGTCACCCCGCACCACCTGTTGCTCACCGACGACCTGATCAGCTCGTACGACCCGGTCTACAAGGTCAACCCGCCGCTGCGGACCGCCGCGGACGTCGCCGCACTGCGCGCCGGCCTCGCCGACGGGACGATCGACTGCGTGGCCACCGACCACGCCCCGCACGCGCTGGAGGACAAGGAGACCGAGTGGGCCGCGGCCCGGCCCGGCATGCTGGGCCTGGAGACCGCGCTGTCGGTGGTGATGGAGACGATGGTCATCCCCGGGCACCTCGACTGGGTCGGCGTCGCCGACCGGATGGCCCTGGCCCCGGCCCGCATCGGTGGGCTGCCGCGACCGGCAGCCGAGGGGTGGAGTTCCATAGCGGTGGGTGCGCCCGCGACCGTGACGCTGCTCGACCCGTCACCGTGGCGGGTCGTCGAGGCGGACACGCTCGCCAGCCGCAGCCGCAACACCCCCTATGCGGGGCGGTCTCTGCCGGGAGCTATCCGCGCCACGTTCCTGCGAGGCCGACCCACCGTGCTCGACGGGAAGGTCGTATGACTGTCTCGCTGGCAGCCGCCTCGCCGTTCGCCGCCTCGCCCTTCGCCGACTCCCCCGGCGGCACCGGACCGGTCGTCCTCGCCGCCGGTCGGGGACCGGACCGCCTGGGCCTGCATCTGCTGCTGGTGGTGGGCCTGCTGCTGCTGTTCGTCGCGGTGGTGGGGGCGATGCTGCGGGCCTGGCGCACCAAGGCCGACCGGCAGGAGGAGGACCTGCCCGAGCTGCCCGATCCGCCGGCCGAACCCGGCACGGTCTTCGCCGCCCCGCTGCGCGGGATGTACCTCGGCACCGTCGACGCCGGCCACTGGCTGGAGCGGATCGGCGCGCACGGCCTGGGCGGGCGCACCGGGGGGTACGTCAGCGTGTACGAGACCGGGGTGCGGGTGGACCGCGGCAGCGACGCCTTCTGGATCCCCCGGGACGCCGTGCGGGGCGCCCGGCTGGAGCGGGCCCACGCCGGTAAGGTCTCCGCGCCGGGACGCGTGATCGTGATCGCCTGGTCGTACGAAGGACACGAGCTGGAGACCGGTTTCCGCGGGGAGGACCGGGCGCGCCAGCCCAAGGTGGTCCGCGCCGTGCACGACCTCATCGGCCCGCCGCCGGCCCATCTGGCCTCCGGCGATGTCACCTCGCCGCATGCGGTGCCGCGGATGCGACCCCGGCTGCGCCCGCGGGCCGCGGCGCCGGGACCGGGCGG
>NZ_JAMQQF010000282.1 GCF_023716945.1 Frankia sp. AiPs1
GGTCGCGGGCGGCCTGGTCCCGCTGGCGACGGCCACCGACGGCGGCGGCTCGACCCGCCAGCCCGCGGCCTTCTGCGGCCTGCCCGGGTTGAAGACCACCTGGCGGATCACGCCCGGCGGGCCGGAGCCGGTGATCGAGCCGTTGACCGTCGTGACCACCGTGCTGACCCGCTCGGTGCGCGACCTTGCCTTCGTCCTCGACCTCACGGTCGGCTTCGACTCGCGCGACCCCTACAGCGCGCCCGGCCCCATCGGGGGTCAGCGGTTCGCCGCCGGGCTCGGTTCGGTGCCCACCCGGGGGCTGCGGATCGCCTGGATGCCGACACTCGGCGGCGCGCAGCCCGCGCCGGGCGTGCTCGCCGCCGTCGGGGACACGTTCGCGGAGCTGGTCGCCGCGGCCGGACTGTGCCAGGTCCAGGCGCCCGAGGTGAGCTTCCCGGCCGGCGCGGCGAGCTTCGCGGGCATCGCCGCACTGCGGCTCTACCGCTGGCTGGCCCCGTACTGGCCGGCGAGCGCCGACGCGCTGACCGACGACATCGGGTCGGCCATGCGGGCCGTCACGCTGCTCGATCCCACGGTGCTGGCCGGCCTCGACGACTACCGGATCGCCGTGATCGAGGCGGTGGCCGCGCTGTTCGAGGACGTCGACCTGGTTGCCTGCCCGACGGTGGGCACCGAGGCGTTCCCCGCCGGCGACCCCTCGCCGCGGCCGCCGGGCCCGCTGGCCATCGCGAACGTCAGCGGCTGCCCGGCGATCTCGATCCCGGCCGGATTCGGCCCGACCGGGCTGCCCGTCGGCCTGCAGGTGTTCGCGCCGCACCATCGGGACGCGCTGCTGATCGAACTCGCCGCCGTCGTGGAGCGGGCCCGCCCCTGGCCGTTGGTTGCCCCGGGATCGCCGCGATGAGCGCTGCCGGGATGGCGAGCGCCGCTGGGATGGCGTGCGGCGCCTCGATGGCAAGCGTCGCCGGGATGGCGAGCGGCGCTGGAAGGACGGCGCTAGGTCGCGCCGTCGGTGGCCGCCGCGACGCCTGCCCGGGTGTCCTCGTACCGGCTGGCGGCGCCGCGGATGTGCGAACGCATCTCCGCCTCGGCCCAGTCGGCGTCGCCGGCGCGGATCGCGTCGAGGATGCGCCGGTGCTCGTCCCACGCGCCGCCGGAGCGGCGCTGCACGCCGGTGGAGAACAGGAGCTGAAGCCGGTTCTGCAGGTCGCGCAGGACCTCGACGAGCGCGCCGTTGCCGCTGCCCCGGGCGAGCAGGTCGTGGAAGCGGGTGTTGAGCATCGGCAGCCGCTCGAACTCGCCCGCGATGGCCGCCTGGGAACCGGTGGCGACGATCTCCGCCAGCTCGGCGAGGACCGCCGGATCCACCCCGCGGGCGGCGGCCCGGCGCACCGCCGTGACCTCCAGCGCTGCGCGGACCTCGATGAGGTCGTGCGCCTCCTCGGCGCTGATGACGGTGACGACCACGCCGCGGCGTGGGGTCACCTCGACCAGGCCCTCCGACTCCAGCGCCCGGATGGCCTCCCGGACCGGGTTGCGCGACACGCCGAGCTCCTCGGCGATCCGGTCTTCGATGACCCTGCTGCCCTGGGTGATCCGACCGTCGAGGATGCGCTGCCGAAGTTCGTCGGCGACGAGCTCGCGAAGGGGCCGGTGGGCGGCTCCGAGCGTCTTCATGCTGTTGACCACCGCCGCAGTTCTCAGTTTGTGGACAGTATACGGGCAGGGATGCCGGCCGCTTCCTGCCGCGGGCCCGACGTTGCCGGGGCGGGGAAGTCGTGGCCTTGGCGGTTGGACGTCGCGGCCGTGTCTCTTGACTTGTATACACCATACGATGCATCCGAGGATGCCTGGAGGTACCGGTGCTCGCCGGAATCAACTTCTTTCCCACCGTCTCACCGGCGGAGAAGCCGGCCGTCCAGTTCTTCGACGAGTGTCTGGAACTGAGCGTCCTGGCGGATCGGCTCGGGTACCACTCCGTGAAGATTGTGGAGCACTATTTCTACCCGTACGGGGGATACAGCCCGGACCCGGTCACCTTCCTGGCCGCGGTGGCGACCCGGACGGAGCGGATCCGGCTCGTCACCGGGGCGAGCGTGCCCGCCTTCAATCATCCGATCAAACTGGCCGGGCAGCTCGCCATGCTCGACAACATCTGCCACGGCCGGCTCGACGTCGGCTTCGCCCGCGCGTTCCTGCCCGGCGAGTTCGAGGCGTTCGAGATCAGCATGGACTCGAGTCGGGCGCGTCATCAGGAGGGTATCGCCGCGATCCTGCGGCTCTGGCAGGAGGAGGAGGTTGTCTGGGACGGCACGTTCCACCGGTTCGGCCCGGTGACCATGCTCCCGCGGGTTTACCAGCAGCCGACGCCCCCGGTGTTCATCGCCGCCACTTCGACGCCGGAGAGTTTCGTCTGGGCCGGCAGCCAGGGCTTCAACCTGATGTTCATCCCGTTCACGTCGACGAACGAGAAAATCGCCGAACTACTGGCGCTGTATCGCGGCGCGCGGCTCGCGGCGGGATACACCCCCGGCTCGGAGCGGATTCAGATGGGAATCCACTGTTTCGTCGACACCGACGGTGACCGGGCGCGTCGGGAGGCCGCGGAGTACTACGCCGACTACGTCGAGAAGATGGTCCACACCTGGGAGGCGTACATGACCGCCCGGCCCGAGCAGTACGCCGGTTACGCGGACATGATCGCCGGCATGCGCAAGAAGTCACTGGCGACCCTGGAGGAGAACGCCCAGGTGTACGTGGGCACGCCGGGACAGGTGCGCGAGCAGGTCGCCGCGACGTTCGAGGTCTTCGGTACCGTCGAGCCGTCCATGCAGATCAACTTCGCCGCGATGCCGTTCGCCGACGCGTGCCGGACGATGGAACTGTTCGCCGCCGAGGTCATGCCGGCCTTTCCCGAACTCTCCGCCCCGGCCTCCTCACCCGCCCCGGCCGCTCCGGCCGGCTAGCTCCTGGTGCAGCCGTGCCAAGGTCCCTTTCCGGTGCTCGGTGACGGGTTGTGACATCGGATGGCGCCCGCCTCGCCGCCGGACGGGCCCGCGGGGAGGTGGTGTGCATGGGAACGAGGCAACCTGTTTCTTCTGGGGGACAAATCGGGCGCCGAACCCCCCAGAAGAAACAGGTAGGCGCTCTCCCGTGCATCCGCAGCCGCCGCTCGTGTCGCGACCAGCCCCAGCCCGCCTCGCCTGCTGTCACGGAAAGTGACAGCAGGGCGGGAAGAGGACCGCTGCGGCGCTGCACTGGCCTCACCCCAGCCTCTTCACTTCGAGCAAGGGAGACGTCATGCGTCTGTCGACCGTCCGCCGTCCGGGCGGCACCACCGCCGCCGGCCGGATCGAAGGCGACACGATCGTGCTGCTGGACTATCCGTGCGTGGGCTCGCTCATCGCCGCCGGCCTGGACTGGCGCACGGCCGCGGCCGCCGTCGGCGGCGAGGTGATTCCGCTCGACGGCGCCGATCTGGCGCCGCTCGTCCCCGCCCCGCCGAAAATCATCTGCATGGGTCTCAACTACGCGACCCATCTGAAGGAGATGGGGCGGACGCCGCCGACGCACCCGACGCTGTTCGCGAAGTACACCCGCGCGCTGATCGGGCCGACCGACGACATTCTGGTGCCGCCGGTGACCGAGGCCGTCGACTGGGAGGGGGAGCTCGCGTTCGTCATCGGGACGACGGTGCGGTTCGCCGACGAGGCGGCGGCCCGCGAGGCGATCGCCGGATACACCATCATGAACGATGTCACCATGCGCGACTGGCAGTTCCGGACGCTGCAGTTCCTGCAGGGAAAATCGTTCGAGGGGTCGACCCCGCTCGGACCCTCGCTGGTCACCCCGGACGAGCTGGAAAACCCCGCCGACCTGGCGCTGCGTACCCTCGTCAACGGCGAGGTGATGCAGAAGTCGCGGACCTCCGACCTGCTGTTCCCACCGGTGGAGATCGTGCGCTACGTCAGCCAGTTCATCACCCTGGAACCCGGCGACGTGCTCACCACCGGAACGCCGGGCGGCGTCGGCCACGGCCGGAATCCCAAGGTCTATCTCGCTGACGGAGACGTGGTGACCGTCGATGTCGAGGGACTGGGCGTCGTGCGTAACACCGTCCGGTTCGGCTGATTCCCGGATCCGCCGCGGCCAGGCGCCGAGCGGATGATCAACAGATTGTGTGATGACGTAGGACGCGTGATCCGCTGCGGATGGTGACGCCATTCGGATGGTGCTGCCGTTCGATGGTCGGAGATGGTCGGCGAAGGTCGGCGAAGGTCGGTCAGGAAACGCAGACTTTGCTGAACCGAAATCGGGTCGACCGGGAACCGAAACACCTGCTCCGCACACTGATATAGATCAATCTGGCCGGCGCGCCAAAACCACTTGAAGGTGCATCGTGCTCATTCCGAATCAGGCCGCCGACGGCGGCACCCTCACCACCCTGTTCCGGCGGGCGCTCGCCGGGTGCCAGGTGCAGCCCGGCGAGACTGTCGCGGTGCTGTCCAACGCCCAGTCGCCCCCCGCCTACATCGAAGCCACCGCCGCGGCGGCGGCGACCCTCGGCGCGAAGGTCTTCACCGTGGGTCTGCCCTCCATCCAGCGCGCCGCCGGCACCGTGCCCGGCGTCGGCGAGGTCTACGGGCTGACCGGGCTGACCGACCTCGGGCCCCTCATCGAAGCGCTCAAGGGCGTCGACATGGTCGTCGACCTGTCCGTCCTGCTGCACTCCGCGGAGCAGGAGGCCATCCTGGCCGCCGGCACGCGGATGCTGATGATCACCGAGCCGCCGGAGATCCTGGAACGGATGTTCCCGACCGACGAGCTGCGCGAACGGGTTCAGGCCAGCGCCAAGCTGCTCGGCGCGGCGAGTGAGATCCTCATCCGCTCCGACGCCGGCACCGACATCACGATGAAGCTCGGCCAGTTCGGCGCGGGCGGCGGCTGGGGCTTCACCTCGGGGCCGGGCACCCACGCCCACCTGGGCTCCGGTCTCGCCGCGATCTACCCGAACGACGGCGGCGCGAACGGCCGCTGGGTCATCGACGCCGGCGACATCATCTTCCCGTTCAAGACGTACGTGCAGTCGCCGATCACCGTGGACGTGGTCGACGGGTTCATCGTCGCCATCACCGGGCCCGGCGCGGACGCCGAGCTGTACCGCGACTACCTGGAGTCCTGGGGCGACCCGGAGGGCTTCGCGATGTCGCACATCGGCTGGGGTTGCAACGACCGGGCCCGCTGGAACGCGCTCGCCCTGCTCGACCGCTCCGCCACCCAGGGCATGGACGGCCGCTGCTACGCCGGCAACGTGCTGTTCTCCACCGGCCCGAACAACGAGGCGGGCGGCAGCCGGTTCACCCTCGCCCACTCCGACGTGCCGGTGCGCCGGTGCAGCGTCTGGCTCGACGGGCGGCAGATCCTCGACCACGGCCGGTTCGTCGTCGACGAGCTCGCCTTCGACGACGGCTTCGCCCGCCTCGGCGCGGCCGGCATGGGCGATGCCGCCGGCATGGGTGATGCGGCCGGCGTGGGCGCGGGCGCCCCGCTGGTGGGTGCGTCATGAAGGCGCTGCTCGGGCCGCTGTCCTGGAACCTCGTCTACGTCGACGACCTGGCCGCCATGCGGGAGTTCTACGAGAACGTCCTCGGCCTGCCGCTGCGGCACGCCACGAAGTACTTCGCGGCGTACAACACCGGCGGCTGCACCCTGGAGCTGATGGCGCGCAAGGACAACGGCCCCGACGCGGAGAACCTGCGCCGCGGCTGGGACCGCAACCGCGTCCTGATGTCGTTCAAGGTCGAGAAGATGGACGAGGTCGTCGCCGAGTTGGGCCGCCGCGGCGCGAAGCTGCTGCACGGCCCGGCGCCGACGGTAAACGAGGACGGCCAGGAGCCCGACGGCCGGGTCGCCCAGTTCGCCGACCCCGAGGGCAACATCTTCGAGCTCTGCGACGAGCCCCTCTTCTTCTGACTGGGGTGCCCCAGACTTCCTTGCCCTTCGGGGGGGCTCGGTGTCCGTTTTGTCCCCCCCGAACGGCAAGGAAGGACCGGCTGGCCCGTGATTGAGGTGATGACGACGTGAGCATCAGCGTGCCCGAGCACACCAGCTCGGGGATTGAGGTCGCGAACCGGCTCGTGGCCGAGACGCGCGACCAGGTTGACCAGGTCGAGGCGCCGCCGCGCCGGGCCCGGCCGTGGCAGCGCTACCTGGAGGCCGGCCTGGGCCTGCGGGAGTACTGGTACCCGGCGGCGCGCTCCGGCGAGCTCGCCGAGGGCGGCACGCACAAGGTGACGATGCTCGGCGAGGAGGTGCTGCTCGTCCGCAAGAACGGCAGGCTCTACGCCGTCGAGGACCGTTGCGCCCACCGCGGTACCCGCTTCTCCGAGCGGCCTCTGGTGCTCTCCGAGGACACGATCACGTGCTGGTACCACACGTGGACGTTCGACCTGGACGACGGCGACCTGCGCTGCATCCTCAACGAGCCGGGCACGGCGCTGGCCGGCAGGACCGGGATCCGGGCCTACCCGATCACCGAGGCCAAGGGCCTGATCTTCGTCTACATCGGCGACGCCGAGCCGCCGCCGCTGGAGGCGGACGTCCCGGCGAGCTTCCTCGCCGACGACATCGTCATGCACTACGCCGAGCCGAACGTCATCCGGGCGAACTGGCGGCTGGCGCTGGAGAACGCGTTCGATCCCGGTCATCACTTCATCCACAACTGGTCGCAGTATGTGATCGAATCGGGCTTCCCGATGACGTTCGGCTACGTCGCCCGGCCGGGGGAGGAGGCGGGCGAGGTCAAGTACGTCGTCGACACCACCGGGCCCAAGGGCTTCTCCCGGTGCACCCGGACGACCGAACTGATCTTCTCCGCCGTCATCCCGGGCAAGGACGGCCGGCCGGACACCACCTACACCGCCCCGGCGGCGGTCGGCCGCTCGCACCAGGAACTGGTCGACTCGTTCATGGCCATGCCGCCGATCGACGTGGGCATCTGGCTGCCGTCCTGCAACGAGACGGTCAACTTCCCGAGCGACATGATCACCTACGACTGGCTGGTGCCGATCGACGAGAACACCACCCGCAGCTTCATGATCGGCGGGAGGGTGTGCGCGACCGAGCAGGAGGCCGCCGACTGGCGCGGCGAGGTCGGCCGGGTCGAGTGGCGGGAGCCGGCCGTCGAGAAGTTCCTCGTCGACGACAACAAGGCTCGCGAGAGCATGCAGACCTTCTACGAGACCGAGAACGGCTGGGACCGGGAGCGCCTCTACCGCCCCGACCTCGAGATCACCATGTTCCGGAAGTTCTTCAGCGAGCACGCGCGGGCGATCCAGACCCCCGACAAGCTCGTCGCGCCGCGCAGCCGGCGCAACCCGACCCGGGGTCGGGCCCGATGAGCGAGGAGCCCGCGGCCGGGCCGGGGTCGGAGGAGACCGTGGACCTCTCCGCGGCCGGGGTGGCGCTGCCGCTGGACGCGGTCAGCGCCGAGC
>NZ_JAMQQF010000283.1 GCF_023716945.1 Frankia sp. AiPs1
CGAAACCCTCTGGCGCCACCACCTCACCACCACCCCCCACACCCCCCACCAACCCACCACCCCCCTCGACCTCCTCGGCGACTGACCCCCGCGCACCGTCGTCGCCAAGGGACTTCGGGTGCCCTTCGCGGCCCGGGTCGTTCAGGCGCGGAGGCGAAGACACACCGTGAACCCGGGAGTCCGAGCCGAACCGGGCGGCGTGACACGGTTCCGCGGAACACTGCGATCGTCGGATGCGGAACAGGGGGCACGGTTCCGCGGAACACCAGGCGTCGGAGCCGGGGCTTGCCTGAGGGAGGCGCGGTTGCGCGGAACGCCTCGCCCCCTGGCGCCGCCGCACCCGCCGTCGGCGCCTCCCGCGCCCACCCGGCCATCGGATGTCATCAAGATCAGCGCGAAGATCCAGGTCATATTGCGGTCAGCAGATGCTGGCGGGTAATCCCCGTTCAACCGGCCCCAACCGTCATCACCCTCCAGCAGTTCCCGACGCAACACCAGACACCCACCGAAGATCTGACCATCAGGTGGGCTTGTCTTTGGTTGCGGGGAGCAGTCGGCGGCGGCTCCGGCTGCCTCCCCGCGGCCGGCGCAGGCAGTCCCGCTCCGGATCGATCCGGCCGACCAGGGCTCTGACCTGCATGAATGTCACCGGATCGGGGAAACCCCGCGGCGGCGGAGACGTCGAACGCGTATTCGATAAATAATTCCCCCACAATGTTGCCGTGTTCGCGGTATCGTCGTGAGCGTTCAGAGTCTAGATCATGCGTCGGCATTCGACCGAAAGGGTGCTGATGGTCGATCTTGTCCGGCTCAGCTTCGGCGCAGCCGCCGCAGAACGAGACGTCCGACGGGGACTCGACTCCTATTTTATCGAGTCCTCCGCATACAACCAGGTGAGCTCGGGAACGAAGACGATCCTGGTCGCGAACCGGGGCGCCGGCAAAAGTGCGATTTTCAAGACCATGGCGCACCGGCAGCGGGACGCGGGCCGCTCGGTAATCGAGCTTGCCCCGGAAGACTACTCCTACGAGTTCCTCAGCTCCGCCATGACCCGGGAGCTGGACGGCGCGTGGGCGAAGCTGGGCGCCTACGCGACGGCTTGGAAGTACCTGATTCTTGTGCTAATCATGAAGGAGCTCACCCGTCGCCACGGCCGGCTGCGCCGTGGCGCGGAAAGCCAGATCCACACCTATCTGCGGGATCATCACGTGGGCGGGACGACAAGCGCCTTCGACGCCTTCGTCTCCTACCTCCGCCGGATCGAGTCGGTGAAGATAGGCCGGTACGAGGCGGGTGTGCGCACCCGGGAGCTGCAGTACCTCTACAAGCTCCAGGAGATCGAACATCTGCTGCCCCCGCTGGTACGCCTGTGCGAACGCAGTCGAGTGACGGTGCTCGTCGACGAACTGGACCGCGGCTGGGACGCCTCCGAGGACGCCCAGGCGTTCGTCGCCGGTCTGTTCCAGGCCTGCATGTCGATAAATGATCTTTCGCCGCACCTCCGGATCTGCATGTCGCTGCGGCAGGAGCTCTACGACAGCATTCCGGCGATATACGACGACGCCCAGAAGTTCCGCGATCTCATCGAGGTCATCTCCTGGGACGAGGCGGGGCTCTGGACGATGATAGCCGGCCGCATCCGGCACACCGTCCCCGACCTGAGGAGCCGCACCGACGATGACTGCTGGGGCGCGGTCTTCACCCGGCCACTGTGGTCCTTCCGGTACATGACAGACCGTTCGCTGTGTCGTCCCCGAGAAATCATTCAGTACTGCAGTCACGCGCTCGACCACGCCCGCACCCACAGCTCCCGCAAGTCGGTCAGAATCACCCCGCGGGATATCCAGGCGGTCGAGTCGACGTATTCGGCCGAGCGGTCGCGTGACATCGCGGCCGAGTACCGGTTCCAGCATCCCGGCCTGCTCGGCGTCTTCCAGACGTTCCGCGCCGGGCCGCCCGTCTGGAGCCGCGCGGACCTGGAACTGTTCCTGCTGGACCTGGCCACCGGCGCGGTCCACACAGCCCCGGAAGCCCGGTCATGGGTCGACAGCCGGGAACCGGAGGTGATCCTCGAGGTGCTGTGGAACGTCGGTTTCCTCGTCCCCGCCGGGGACGCCGTCGCCGACCACGAGCGGACGCCGGCCGGCGCCGCATCCCAACAGGCGACCAGGACCGACGAGATCCGCCGGCCCCGGCGTCCGCGGCCCGCCCTGCACAGCGTCACCGAGTTCGCGCTCCACCCGATGTTCCACCGCTACGTCATCGACCGGTGAGTCATCGATCGATGAGTGGCCGATCGGTGAAAAGGCGGCGTCGGCGAATGGGCGTGCATGACGGCGAGATGACGGTGCCGTGTGCCGACGGGAAGAAAGGGCCGGGGCGGCCGCGCGACCATTTTCACACCGTGCAGCCAACACCCCTGGTTCGGTCCTGTTAATCGGGTTACCGTGGGCCGCATGCCATCGGCGGGTCTGGCCTGGCAGACCCTTTCCGACCCCGGGGCGCTCGCGCTCGTCGACGCCGACTCGGGTCGAGCCGCCGCGCTGGCCCGGCCCCATCCCGCCGACCTGCCGATGGTTCAGATCGTCGACATTGAACGCCTCGCCTGGGGCTGGTTGTCGCCGGCGAGTCGGCCGCAGTCCGAGCGGCACCTGCAGGAACAGGTCACCGCCGACCCGCTGAACACGATGCGCGGGCTGTGCTGGCTGATGGCGATGTGGGTCGTGGCCGTGCATCTGCGCACCGGCCGCCAGCCGACCGTCCTCGTCGCGGACCTGCGCGTCCCGGGAATCTGGCAGGGGCCCGAGACGCCGGCGAGCGCGGCTGTCTGGGAGGACCTGGCGGATCGCATCAGGCTCGGCGTCCTCGCCGCGCTCACCGGCGACGGCGACACCGACACGCGGTTCGGGGAGGCCCTTCACCACCCCGCGAACATCGCGCCCGTCCTGCTCGGCTACGCGCTGCGCATGCTCACGGAGCTACACCGGCAGATGCTGGACCACGGCATCGATCCGCGGGAGATGGCGGGCACCCTGGCCCTCTACACCGTCGATCCTCAGGACCGCGCGACCGCCTGCTTCCGCCCGTTGACCTGACCGCCCGGCCGGCCGGCGGGTCCGTGGGAGTCCGGCGGTGTCACCGCGGAACGCGCAGGAGAAGTCTGGTCGGCCGCGTCGATGTAGACGACCCGGGTCGTCCCGCCGTGCCCGTGGATGGCGAGCAGAGTCTCCATCGTCGGATAGATCGCGATGGAGTCGTGCTCGGAATCCCACCACAGCACGCAGGTGCCGTCGGGCGCCTGCGCCCCGAACGCCACCGCGCCCGTCCCGGACACTCCCGAGACGTCGACCTCACGCTCCAGCTCGAACCGCCGCACCTGGCGAGCAGACATCGCCACGACCTCCTTGCGGGGCACCGCACCGTACCCGTAGGCATCGCCCGTGATCCGGTCCGGCGGGCGACTCGGGCACCGGGTCCGGGTGAGGCGCCGACCCGACCGGATCGACCGGCCTGCGCTGCGCGTCGGGGCGCCCGTCGGCCGGTTGGCCAACGGTAGCCGGTGATGTCGGGGTGGGTCACCTGTATGCCTTCATAGCACCGTCCGGGTAGCCCGACCGGGGGAGTACCTCCGGGGGAGGCCGACGGCCGGGCCTGCACGCAGCGACGCCGACCGCCTCCTCACCCGATGGTCAGGGACTCGACCGGACGGTCGCCAGCGGCGCATCCTCCGCGTCCGGGGACGTGAGGTAGCGCGCGTAGCCGGACTGTCCCCGCAGATGCAGCGCGAGGAAGGCCACGATGTAGTGGTCCGCGAGCCGGTGGGCGTCGGCGGGAGCGAGCTGCGGCGGCCAGCAGGTGGCCGCGGAGGTCAGCGCGATCTGCATGCCCAGCGGAGCCGGGATCCCGGCGGCGCCGAGCAGCCCGGCCTGCCGGCAGATCTCGGTCCACGAGTTGTGCGTGGCGCCGGTGACGGCGACGGTCATTCGCGGGTGGGAGTCGACCAGGAGGTTGAACGCCCGGTCGTTGTTCTCGGGAATCGGTACCGTCCCGTCCTGGGTGCCGCCGATGAGCAGCGTCGGCACGTGCACCTCGGCGAGTGACGCCGCGGGCAGCACGGAGGTCGTCGCCGCGAGCCCCACCGACGCCCGGATGCGCACGTCGGCCGGCACGGGCAGGGTGGCGATGCTGGACACGACCGCGGTGAACCCGCCGAAGGAGAAGCCGACGACGCCGATCTGGTCGGGCCGGATCCGCGCAGCGTCCGGACAGGACCTGGCGGTCAGCGCGTCGATGACCGCGGAGACGTCGCGGGGCCGGTCCGTCGCCAGGTCGACCTGGCGCTCCTCGCGCCCCGCCGCGGCGTCGGTCATCGTGTCACCGGGATGATCGGGGGCGGCGACGAGGAAGCCGTGACCGGCCAGCGCCTCCATCAGGAAGGCCGACTGAGTTCGGCTGCCGAAACTGCCGTGCGAAAACACGACGAGGGGGAACGGGCCCGGCGCCGGGGCTGCATCGGTCACGGCGCTCGCGGACGGGAGCCCGACGTCCCCGACCAACGGGTAGAACGCCGGCTGCCCGGGCCCGCCCAGGTCCGCCGGGCCGGCGGCCGCGACCTCGGGGCAGGCTCCACCGGCATCGGATTCGACCGTTGCGCGCGGCCCGCCGCTCGGCCCATGCACCCCGGCCACTCCCGCCACTGCGGGGAGGGCCGAGCCGGGGGTGGCGGAGCCGTTCGGGCGGGCCGGGTACCACAGCGAGGTCACGAGAACACGGCCAGGGCGGCTGGAATCGGTGATCTGCACCGTGCGGTAGCCGATCTGCCAGGGTCCCGGCAGGTCCGGATCGGACACGGCGTCGGCCGGGGCGGCCGCGGCGGCGCCGGTGAGCGACCCCCCACCGCCGCCGGACGGCCCGCCACCCGCGTGTGCCGGCGCCGCCGAGCCCACCACGCAGCCGAGCAGGACCAGCAGGGCCAGCGGGACGACGGCCAGGGCAGCCGGGCGCCGCATCGACGGCGCTACGGTTCGGCGCATCACCGCATCACCGCGTACCCGATCACGCTACGCATCATGACAACGACACTACCGAGAGTATCGGAACGTCGCCGAAGTAGCGCCCGGCACAGTGGCCGCATGTCGCTCGACGCGCGGCTTTACCGGCTCCTCGCCTTCGCCAGCTCAGCCCTACGTGGCCCCGCCTGCGGCTACCCTGCCCTCGCGGTGAGACGGGTACAGCGCGGGGCGACCGCGTCGATCAGGTCCTCGATCTCCTCGACGCAGCCACCGCAGCCGGTGCCAGCGTCACAGCGCGCGCCGATCTCGTCCACGTCGCGGGCACCAGCGGCGATCACTGTGCGCAGCGTCCGGTCGGACACCGCGAAGCAAGAACAGACGAGCACCGCACCTCACCAGCCCGAGGCGGCCAACCCACCCGGGGTTGGCCGGCAGTTGGCGGACCCTGCCGGGAGGCCGCGACGCCGGTCCAGTCGGACCGACCCCTTAGCTTAGGCTTCCCTAAATGCAGGGTGCCATGCAACACCCCTCAACGCAAGATGGCCGTATCGCTCGTCACCCTCGGGAGCAAGTGCCCTGCAGCCGCCCTGCCGGCCTCGGCGCGGGGGACGGACGCCCCCGCCCGTCCCGCTGTCACGCGCGGTTACGCGCCCCCGACGGCCGGCACGAGCGCGACGGCCGCGTCGGGCTCGGTGACCCGGAAGGTGAAGCTCTCCTCCAGATACAGGTCGACGGTGTCCGCCGTGTGCGAGGCGTACCCGATCGAGAGGTCCTGGCCCGACTCGAGCACGAAGTCGCCGCCGCGCAGGCTGAGCACGACCGCGCCGGTGACCCCGGGGGCCTGCACGACGGGCCCGTCGAGGATGTGCTGGAGGTGGGTCAGCAGCAGGTAGCCGCCGTGCTCGGCCGTCTCGATCACCGCGGTGTAGCTGTCCGGCTCGAGGGCCAGGGCGTACGGCCCGGCGATACCGGCGCGGCGCAGCAGGGCGACGGCCTTGGCCACGGTGCGCGGGTAGCTGTCGGTCCCCGCCGGCAGCGCAAGCTCGGGATGCGCCGAGGCCCGCGTGATGCCGACCAGGCCGGCCTGCTCGTAGCCGTGGAAGACGACCGAGTTCTCGGTCATGGCGACGCGACGCACCGCCTCCTCCAGCGGCGCCAGGTCCAGGTCGTCGGCGCCGCGGTCGGCATCGGCGAGCTGAGCGCGATCGAGGGTGAAGCCGACGCGCAGCTCGATGACCGGCTGCACCTGGCGGACCCGGGCCTGCACCCCGGCCGCCGGCGGCTCGGACAGCGCCGCCACCCGACCCAGCGGGGTCGCGGAGTACTCCCAGCCGTGCGGCCCGGCGAAGTCCACCACCTTGCGGGCGGCCAGGTTCGTCGTGAGGCGGGCCTTCGCCTCGTCGTCCACCGCCTGCCAGGCAGCGTCCGTCAGCGGGGCGTGGCCGCGCAGCAGATGATTCACTCGCCTACACCTTTCAGACTGCCGATTCCGAGGGAGCCGTCACCGGGCTCCGCCGCCTGCCGCTGCACCACCGCGCCCGGGTCGCCGGAGCCACCCCGATCCATGGCCTCCTCCTCGACCTCGGTCACCGGCCCGGAGGTGAACAGGTAGGTCCGTAGCTGGGTGTCCAGCACGGGATCGTGGCGACGCAGCCACTCCAGCGTCATCGCCGCGTGTTCCTTCTCCTCGTCCCGGTTGTGCGCCAGCACCTGGACCAGTTCCGGGTCCGTCGCGGCGTCGACCCGCTGGTCGTACCAGTCGACCGCCTCCAGCTCCTCCATCAGCGAGACGATCGCCCGATGCCGGTCGACCGTCTGCGCGGAGAGCTTGTCGGGCTGCTCGTGCAGCCCCATGCTTGAGTCGCCCATGGCGATTGCCTACCACGCTGACCCGCTGTTACGCCGGCACGGGTGCGCCGTCACACCGACCGTCACCACCGTCAGCGCGACGGCAACGGGATGATCTCCACGCGGCGGTTGGCGGCGCGGCCCCGCGAGGTGCCGTTGCCCTCGACCGGCTCGCCGGAGCCGAACCCCGCGGCCCGCACGAGGTCGGCGCGGACGCCGTGGCTCGTCAGATAATCGGCGGCGGCCTGGGCCCGGTTCAGCGACAGGGCCTGGTTCAACGCGGACGGCCCCGAGGTGTCGGTGTAGCCGCCGACGAGGACGGCGAGATTTCCGCCGCGCAGGGCGGCGGCGACCCTGTCCAGGCGGGCCTGCGCCGACGGGCTCAGCCGCGCCCCGGACACCGGGAAGGTGACGACGTGCCCGTCGAGGGCGGCCCGCAGGCCCGCCAGAGTCTCGGCGGTTCCGGCCGTCCCCGTGGTCCCGGCCGTCCCCGTGGTCCCGGCCGTCCCGGCGGCGGACGTCCCCGACTCGGTGGCGGCGCCACCCGACCGGGCTGCGGCTGCGGAACCGGCGCGGGTGACGACCAGGCGATCCGCCAGCGTGGCACCGGGGACGACAGCGGCGGTCGCGGCC
>NZ_JAMQQF010000284.1 GCF_023716945.1 Frankia sp. AiPs1
GGGCGCCTCGCCGGCGGGATCGGCACCGACCGCGCGCAGCAGCGCCGCCCGCATCCGGCCGGCGTCCGGCGGGGCGTCCACCAGCTCGTCGGGCAGCAATACCCGCCAGTCCGCCGGGTACCGCGCCAGATGATCACCAAGTGCGCGGCTCGCGCCGAGCACAGCGCACAACCGATTCCGCAGGCCGGCATGCTCGGCGAGGTCCGCGACGAGCGCAGAGCCGTCGGCCGGGCCGAGCGCGTCCACGAGCCGGTCCAGCGCGGCCAGGGCCAGATCGGGATCGGCCGCCCCGGCGAGCGCCCCGACCACGACGTTCGCACGGGCAACGTCGTTCGCCCCGCTCGCCCAGTCGGCCCCGGCAGCGACGTCCGCCCCGGTCGCCCCGTCGGCCGCGGCAGCGATGTTTGCGGCGAGCCGTGGCTGGCCGCCGAGCAGACCGAGGCGCGCCATGATCGCCGCCACCCGGTCGACGTCGCTGAAGCCGAGCCGGGCGAGCTGGGCGGCTACCGAGCTGCCGCGCGGATGGTCCACCGCGGGGGGCGCGCCGAACCCGGTCGAGATCCCCGGCTCTTCGACCCGCATGGCGCAACGCTCACAACACGGGCAGATAGCGGTCGATCTCGAACGGCGTCACCTGCCGACGGTAGTCCTGCCACTCGGCCCGCTTGTTCCGCAGGAAGAACTCAAACAGCTCGTCGCCGAGGGTCTCGCGCACCAGCGAGGACCGTTCCATGATCGTGATTGCGTCGGCCAGCGAGCCCGGCAGCGCGGTGATCCCCCGCTCCTGGCGCTCGGCATCGGTGAGGGTCCACACGTCGTCCGCCGCCGGAGCGGGCAGATCGTAACCGCCCTGGACCCCCCGCAGCCCGGCGGCCAGCACCAGGGCGAAGGTGAGGTAGGGGTTGCAGGCGCTGTCCGGCAGCCGGAACTCCACCCGGGTGGCCTGCGACTTGTGCAGCTTGTACAACGGCACCCGCACCAGGGCCGACCGGTTGTTGTGGCCCCAGCACACGTAGGCGGGCGCCTCCAGCACCTCGCCGAGGCGCTGGTCGCCGATGAGCCGCTTGTAGGAGTTCACCCACTGGTTCGTCACCGCGGTGATCTCCGCGGCGTGCCTGAGCAGACCGGCGATGAATGCCTTCGCGACCTTCGAAAGCTGGTATTCGTCGGTCGGATCGTGGAACGCGTTGCGGTCACCCTCGAAAAGACTCAGGTGGGTGTGCATACCCGAACCAGCCTGATCGCCGAACGGCTTCGGCATGAAGGTGGCGTAGATTCCCTGCCGCAGTGCCACCTCCTTCACCACCTGCCGGAAAGTCATGATGTTGTCCGCGATGGTGAGGGCGTCGGCGTAACGCAGATCGATCTCCTGCTGCCCGGGCGCGACCTCGTGGTGGCTGAACTCCACCGAGATGCCCAGCCGCTCCAGCATGCTGATCGCCTGCTGCCGGAAGTCATGGCTGATGTCGTTCGGGGTGAGGTCGAAGTACCCCGACTCGTCGACCGGTGCCGGCATCGGGCCACCGCGCTTCGGTGGCTCCTTGAGCAGAAAGAACTCGATTTCGGGATGCGTGTAGAAGGTGAAACCCGCATCCGCCGCCCGGGCCAGGGCGCGGCGCAGCACCCACCGCGAGTCCGTGGCGGCCGGCGCCCCGTCCGGCATGATCAGGTCACAGAACATCCGAGCGGTGAGCGGATGCTCACCGCGCCACGGAAGCACCTGGAACGTGGAGGGGTCCGGCCGAGCCAGCATGTCGGCCTCGTGTACCCGCGCAAAACCCTCGATCGCGGAACCGTCGAAACCGATGCCCTCGGCGAGCGCCCCCTCGAGCTCGGCGGGCGCGATCTCCACCGACTTCAGGTAGCCGAGCACGTCGGTGAACCAGAGCCGAACGAAGCGGATGTCCCGCTCCTCCAGAGTCCGCAGAACGAACTCCTGCTGCTTGTCCATGGTGCCTCCGCGCTGAGGTGGGGACTCGACCATACGGGCCGCCCAGTCAGCCTGACCCGACCATAGCGAGGACACCGCCCCGCCGCCGTGATGTTGCCTGCCGGCAACCGCCCCGCCAACGGTCCGTCACATCCAACCCGCGGCACTACCACCGGGTCTACCCCGCAACCCACGGCCGCACCGCGGATCATGCCGCTGGCGGGGCGAGGCGAAGACAGCCCTCAGGCCTGGCCTTTGCGTCCCATTCCCAGCGCCTTCCGGTAGAGCTCCGGGACACGGTAACGCTCGGCCTCATCCCGGGAGCCGGAGTCGATCTGCAGCAGGCCAACCTCCAACCCCAGACTCACCACCTGACATCGGGCATTCTCTGCCCTACCAGTTCGGCAACTTCCCGAACCCGCAACGCCTTGTCGGATTCAGCGTCCCCCGCCTCTCCCCGCGGTCCTCTCAATCTCCAGACAAGTGCAGCCACCTGGTTCCGGGGTGAAGTCGCGGATGCGGTGTCACCCCGGAAGGCGGACTGCTGGTAATGCCCCGGGCACCGAGGATCACGTCTGGGGGTGGGCTGAGGTCAGACCTGGATGCGGCGGTGGACGGCGTCGAGGATCTCGGCGACGGCGTCGTCGACGGGCACGCCGTTGCGCTGGGTGCCGTCGCGGAACCGGAATGAGACCGCGCCCTTGGCGACGTCGTCGTCCCCGGCGAGCAGCATGAAGGGGACCTTCTGCTTCTGCGCGGTGCGAATCTTCTTCTGCATCCGGTCGTCGGAGGAGTCGACCTCCACCCGGATACCGTGGGCGGCCAGCTTCGCGGCGACGCCGGCCAGATAGGGCACGTGCTCGTCGGTGATCGGGATGCCGACCACCTGGACCGGGGCCAGCCACGGCGGCAGCGCCCCGGCGTAGTGCTCCAGCAGAATGGCGAGGAAGCGCTCGATGGTCCCGAACAGCGCTCGGTGGATCATGAAGGGGCGCTGGCGGGTGCCGTCCGCGGCCTGGTACTCCAGGTCAAAACGCTGTGGCAGCTGGAAGTCGACCTGGATGGTGGACAACTGCCAGGTCCGGCCGATGGCGTCCCGGGCCTGCACGGAGATCTTCGGGCCGTAGAACGCGCCGCCACCCGCGTCCATGACGAGCTCCAGGTCCTGCTTCTGCGCGGCGGCGCGCAGCAGCTCGGTGGCCTCCTCCCATTCGGCGTCGGTGCCGACGGCCTTGCCCTCCGGTTTGGTCGACAGCTCCAGGTAGAAGTCGCTGAGGCCGTAGTCCCGCAGCAACCCCAGGACGAAGTTCAGCACGCTGTCGAGTTCGGCGGGGAGCTGCTCGCGGGCACAGAACAGATGGGCGTCGTCCTGAGTGAGCCCGCGTACCCGGGTCAGGCCGTGCACGGTGCCGGACTTCTCGTACCGGTAGACCGTGCCGAACTCGAACAGCCGCAGCGGCAGCTCCCGGTAGGACCGGCCCCGCGACCGGTAGATCAGGATGTGCATCGGGCAGTTCATCGGCTTGAGGTAGTAGTCGGTGCCGCCGTCGAGCTCCATGGGCGGATACATGCCGTCGGCGAACCAGTCCAGGTGACCGGAGATCTCGTACAGCTCCGACTTGGTGATGTGCGGGGTGCTGACGAACGAGTAGCCGTCCTCGAGGTGCCGGCGCCGTGCGTAGTCCTCCATGGCGGTGCGGATCGCACCACCCTTGGGGTGGAACACGGCCAGGCCCGGCCCGATCTCGGTCGGGAAGGAGAACAGGTCCAGCTCCGCGCCGAGGCGGCGATGGTCGCGCTTCTCGGCCTCGGCGAGCCTCGTCTGGTAGGCCTTGAGGGCGTCGCGAGACTCCCAGGCGGTCCCGTAGATGCGCTGGAGCTGCGGGTTCTTCTCGCTGCCTCGCCAGTAGGCCGCTGCCGAGCGCAGGATCGCAAACGCCGGGATCGACCGGGTGCTCGGCACGTGCGGTCCCCGGCAGAGGTCCTTCCAGCACAGCTCGGCGGTTTTCGGGTCGAGATTGTCGTAGATCGTCAGCTCGCCGGCGCCGACCTCGACGCCGACCTCGGTGTCCTCGGTCGCGTCGGCGCCCTCGCCCGCGGTCGACTTCAGCCCGATCAGCTCGATCTTGTACGGCTCGGCGGCGAGCTCGGCGCGGGCCTGCTCCTCGGTGACCACCCGACGGGAGAACCGCTGGCCGGCCTTGATGATGGCCTGGGCCTTCTTCTCGATGGCCTTCAGGTCATCCGAAGTGAACGGCGTCTCGACGTCGAAATCGTAGTAGAAACCGTTGTCGATGGGCGGGCCGATACCGAGCCGGGCCTTCGGGAACAGTTCCTGGACGGCCTGGGCAACGACATGCGCGGCAGAGTGCCGCACGATGGCTCGGCCGGTCGGCGAGTCGATCGCGATGGGTTCGACGACGGCGCCATCGTCGAGAACATGCGCGAGATCACGCTGCTGACCGTCCACCAGGGCGGCGATGACGTCGCGGTCGTCGGCGAACAGATCGGCGGCCGTCGTCCCGGTCGGCACCACCCGCGGATCGCTACGCTGGGCCTGCTGGACGGTAACGCGGACGTCGGACACCGAAAGTCTCCTGTTGCGATAGGACACACGTGCGCGGGGATCACCGCGCCGACGACGTGTCGTCGGCCATGCGGGCGATCCCGCGGCGGCCATGCTGGCTCGATCGCGATGCTACTCGCGCCCGCGAGAGGCCCCCAAGGCCTTTACACTCAGGGTGACGGTTCCGCTCCGCCGCGCCCGTTGGTAACGACCGGCCCGGTCAGCCGGTGCGTCCCGCCGGCGCCATGCCGGCCGGCGACCCCCCGGACGGCTCGGGTCGGGTACATCCCGCCGGAGCCACGCGAACCGCCGCCGTCGTTGGGCCCGCCGACGCTGTACCGCCCGCCGACCGAGTACGGGCCGCCGACCGGGTAGACGCCGGAGTCCGACCCGTCGCCAGCACCCGGGTGGGCGGCCGTTGCCGGTCCGCCGGGTTGGGCCGGACCCCGCGCGCCGCCATCCGGGTCGTCGGCGCCGGGGGCGGCATCCGGGCCGGCACCGGTTCCCGGCAGCCCGGGGTCACGGCGCAGGATGCCGCCGAGCACGGTGTCGACGATCGTGCCGATGCGAGTGCCGCTTACCTCGCGGTTGCCGCTCATGTACTGGCGGTAGGCGACCGGACCGATGAGCATGTCGACGACCAGGTCCACGTCGACATCGGCGGCGAGCTCCCCCGAGTCGACGCCCCGACGCAGCAGGTCGGCGGCACGCTGCCGGGACGGCTCGATCACCTTCTGCGAGTAGGTGGCGAACAGCTCCGGATGGGTGGACCGCTCCGCGGCGAGCTTGGGCATGATGCGCCCGGACAGGGACTGGATGTTGTGCCGGCGAAGGGCGTTGAGCCAGGCCACGAGGTCATCGCGCAGCGAGCCGGTCTCGACGGCATCCACGCTGTCAGCCAGCGTGTCCAGGGCGTCGACGATCAGGACGTCCTTCGTCGGCCACCGCCGGTAGACGGTGGCCTTGCCGACGCCGGCGCCGGCCGCGACCGCCTCCATCGACAGGCTGGCGAACCCGACGGTGGCCAGCTCGTGCAGGGCCGCGTCGAGGATCGCCTCATCGCAGCGGGGATCCCGGGGCCGGCCGGGCGAGCGCGCGGGCTTCACCCCGGAGGGCACCCGATCGGCCGGGCGCCGGGGACGCGGGGGGCGCGCATCCGCGGTCGTCATCCGGCGCGTCCTCCGTCTGCTCTGCCATCCATCCCGTCACCACCGTGCCGATGCATCCGCATGGAGAGGCCACCCGCTACCTGGTCGCGCCGCGTGTCTTCACCGTGTGTTTCCGACCGTGTTTCTGACCGTGTTCCCGACCGTGTGTTCCCGTCGCATTTCAAGATCAGCATACGTGCCCGGAGGCCCAGACGCATCCGTTTGCCATGGCAGCGGCGTGGCGGGCGGTTCCCTTGCGCCCAGGTGTGCGGTGCGCACCAGTTTCGACCACTCGGCGGGCGGGCCCGACCGTGGCAGCATGGACAGCACGCCGGGACGCCCAGCGCCCGGACGGACGCATCAGGAGTGCTCATGGACTCGTCAGGCACTGTCCGCAACCAGACATCCGACGACCACCCGCGGCCCGCGGACTCTGCGGGGACGGCGGCGACGCTCTACGGCGCGCCGGCCGAGACCCGGCCGCCGCGCCGGTCGCGGTTCACGGTCCGCGACGTGGCGGCGGCGAAGAGCCGGGGCGAGAAATGGTCGATGCTCACCGCGTACGACTTCACCACCGCCACCGTCTTCGACGAGGCCGAGATTCCCGTCCTGCTGGTCGGAGACTCGGCCGCCAACGTCGTCTACGGCTACGACACGACCGTGCCGGTCACGGTCGACGAGCTGATCCCGCTCGTGCGCGGGGTGGTGCGCGGGGCTCCGCACGCGATGGTCGTCGCCGACCTGCCGTTCGGGTCGTACCAGGCCGGCCCGGAGCAGGCGCTCGCGACCGCCACCAGGTTCCTCAAGGAGGGCGGCGCCCAGGCGGTGAAGCTCGAGGGCGGCGCGCGGGTCGCCCCGGCGATCGCCGCCCTCGTCGGCGCGGGCATCCCGGTGATCGGCCATCTGGGCCTGACGCCGCAGAGCATCCACGCTCTGGGCGGCTACCGGGTGCAGGGCCGGGACGAGGCCGGCGAGGTCCTGCTCGCCGACGCGCTGGCGATCGAGGCCGCCGGCGCGTTCGCGGTCGTGCTGGAGGTCGTGCCCGCGGACCTCGCCGCCCGCGTCACCAAGGAGCTGCACATCGCCACGGTCGGGATCGGCGCCGGCGCCGACTGCGACGCGCAGGTGCTGGTCTGGCAGGACATGGCCGGGCTCAGCGGCGGCCATGTCCCCCGCTTCGTGAAGCGGTACGCCGACCTGCGCACCGTGCTCGGCGACGCGGTGCGCGCCTACCGCGACGAGGTGCGCGGCGGGCATTACCCGACGATCGAGCACAGCTACTGATCCACCGTGGCGGGACGGTTGCGGTGCGTTCTGTACGGCCTGGGCTCGACGGATCGTGCACATCGCACCGCAATCACTCCCGGGCACGCCACGGTCAGGCTCGGGCCAGCGCCGCCGCGAGTTCGTAGCGGGCCGCCACCAGCGACGGTCCGTACCAGGTCAGCAGGCGGCCGGGGACGCAGACCGCGGGGGCGGCGAACGCTTCGGGCCCGTCGGTCGGGCTGAAGGCGTACGGCTCGTCGGGCAGTACGACGAGGTCGTGCGGCGGGAGGTGGGCCGGATCAAACCGCGGGTAGCGCTGCGGGGAGTCCGCCAGCACGTTGTCCACCCCGAGGCGGCGCAGCACGTCACCGGTGAAGGTGTCGCGCCCGACCGCCATCCACGGACGGCGCCAGATCGGCACCACGGCGCGGCGGCGCGGGACGGGACACGCGGCCGCGGTGCCGGCCGCGTCGGCGGTGTCGGCCCAGGCCGTCTGGGCGGCGT
>NZ_JAMQQF010000285.1 GCF_023716945.1 Frankia sp. AiPs1
GCGTCCGCTCTGGCCGACGGCCCCGGGGGAGCGCCGAGCAGTTCCCGCAGGCGGCCACCCGATGCCCGAACCTGGGCGGTGACGACCTGGCGGCGGGTGAGTGCGCTGCGGCGCAGCGTCCCCGAGGTCACCCGCACCCGACCGGCACCGACGATCACCGGTTGCAACCAGGACAGCCCGAGCGCGGCGAGGGCGGCCGGCGGATTGCTCGCCGCGCCGAACAGGATCGCACCGTCACGCAACGCGGGCAGGACGCGTCGGGCGGGCTCCCAGGCGTAGACGGCCCGTTGGATGGTCGCCCGGGTGGCGCCGTCGTCCGGCGCCCGCCCGGCCAGCCCGGGCAGAACCGCGAGGTCGGTGCTGGCGGCGGCGTGTCGCTTGCCGACCTCGATCACCTCGACGAGCTCGGCCTCGGTGACCTGGGCGAGCTGCGAGTGCTCGACGAGCCGGGGGTCGGTCGCGGGCGGGAGCCCGGTGCGCGCCAGCACCTCGCGGTCGACGAGCACAGCCTGGAACGCCCCACGGCCACGGGCGAGGCGGGCTGCCCGGTAGGTCGCCGGCTCCACCATCCGGGCCAGGTCGAGGATCCGATGCGCGGGCAGCTCCGCCGGGATCAGGTCGAGCACCTCCAACCCGTGCCGGTGGGCATGCGCCTCGGCGGCGCGCCGCTGCCCCGAGGTGAGTGCCAGGCCGGGCGCGCAGAGCAGGACATAAGGGGAGCGCCGCCCGATGCCGGACGCGGCCTGCTCACCGGCTTCGATCTCACCCGCTTCGATCTCAACCGCTTCGGTGTCGTCCGCTTCGATCACCTCGAGGGCGTGCAGCCGGGCGCGCAGCCGGACGGTGTTCAGCCCGATTCCGATCCCGGCCGCCACCGGTAGCCAGCCGCGACGCCTCATCACCATGTGCACTCCTTTGGGCGGTCCGGTGGTGGTCACGGGCCGGTGTCGGGGGAAGGTCCGGAAAATACGCCCGGCCATCCGCCCCGCCCCGGCGCGACCGTCGATTGATCCGTCAACGGACGATGACCGCCGACATCGTTCCCGGCCACGCGACATGCCGGCCGACATGCCAGCTCGGCATATCGGTGAGCGTGGGCCGAGTAGGCCTCGTCGCCGTCTCCGGCGGGGTGTGCGGGAACGATCGTCACCGAATCGGCGCGGGGGTCTCCCGGGTGGGGGATCCGACCCCGGATACCCGCGTGTGGGTGGGTTTGGCCTGGGTTCCGAGTCGCCCGGTCCGCCGCGACGCAGGGCGCCCGGCGCGGTACCGAGCGCCGCCGGGACGAGGGGAGCGCAAGAGCGGGTGACCGGGATCGAACCGGCATGGCCAGCTTGGAAGGCTGGGGCTCTGCCATTGAGCTACACCCGCGAGGTGATCGGTGCGAGCTTACCCCGTAGGATGAGCGGGCAACGCCACGGGGCGTAGCGTAGTGGCTAGCGCGCCTGCTTTGGGTGCAGGAGATCGGGAGTTCGAGTCTCCCCGCCCCGACCGATAGCCTCGGCGTGTCATCCCGTCCAACGTCGTACCAGGAGACCGCCGCGCCGTGAAGGCCACCAAGGAGACCCTCAGCCCGACCCGGGTCAAGCTCACCGTCGAGGTGCCCTTCGACGAGCTCAAGCCCTCGCTCGACGCCACCTACCGCAAGCTGGCCCGCCAGGTCCGCGTCTCCGGCTTCCGGCCGGGCAAGGTTCCGCCGCGGATCCTCGACCAGCGCCTCGGTCGCGGCGTGATCCTGGACGAGGCGGTCCAGGAGGCGCTGCCGCAGCTCTACTCCGAGGCCGTGCAGGCCGAGGAGGTCGACGTGCTCTCGCGCCCCGAGGTCGACATCACCGAGTTCGCCGACGGCGGCCAGCTCGTCTTCACCGCCGAGGTGGACGTCCGGCCCGAGGTGGCGCTGCCGGAGTTCGCCGACCTGTCGGTCACGGTGGACGCCGTCGAGGTCACCGACGAGCAGGTCGAGGAGCAGCTCGGCGCGCTACGCGACCGGTTCGCCCAGCTTCAGCCGGTCGAGCGGGCGGTGCAGACGGGCGACTTCGTTTCGCTCGACCTGTCCGCGCAGGCCGACGGCAAGCCGATCGAGGGCGCCGAGGCGACGGGGCTGTCCTACGAGGTCGGCAGCGGCAACCTCGTCGAGGGCCTGGACGAGGCGATCGTCGGTGCCGCCGACGGCGATTCCCGCACGTTCACCACCGAGCTGCTGGCGGGCGACCAGGCGGGCCAGCAGGCCGAGGTGACCGCGACGGTGCGCGGGGTCAAGGAGAAGGAGCTCCCCGCTCTCGACGACGACTTCGCCACCACCGCCAGCGAGTTCGACACGCTCGACGACCTGCGCGCCGACGTGCGCACCCGGCTGGAGCAGTCGCGGCGTACCGAGCAGGTCGGGCAGGCCCGGGAGAAGCTCCTGGAGAGCCTGCTGGAGCGGGTCGAGGTGCCCGTCCCGGATTCGCTGCTCGCGGGCGAGATCGAGGCCCGGGAGCATCGGCTGTCCCACGAGCTGGAGAACATCGGCACCGACCGCGCGAGCTACCTGGAGACGCTCGGCCAGTCCGCCGAGGAGTTCGACGCCGAGGTGCGCGAGACCGCGGGCAAGGCGATCCGCTCCCAGTTCATCCTCGACGCGGTCATCGACGCCGAGTCGATCGGCATCGACCAGGGCGAGCTCATGGAGCAGGTGATCTACCGCGCCCAGCGCTCGGGCCTGCAGCCCGACGTCTACGCCCAGCAGCTCGCCCAGGGCGAGGGGCTGCAGGCGCTGATGGCCGACGTGCTGCGGACCAAGGCGCTGTTCCTGCTGCTCGAAAACGCCAAGGTCGTCGACGGGGAGGGCAACCCGGTGGAGCTCGCGCTCCCGGCTCGCCCGGAGCCGGACGCCGACGAGGACGACCACGAAGGTCACGACCACGAAGGTCACGACCACGAAGGTCACGACCACACCGGTGATGATCACGCCGGTGACGAGGCCGCGGCAGAGCCGGCCGAGGCACCGACCGCGACCGCGGCGGGAGACAGCGGAGATCGCGACATCTGACCCCGCGGCAGGCCGGGGCGGGGCGGCCTGCACCGCGCTGATCTAGGCTCTTCAGACGGCCCCCGGACTTGGTCCGGGGGCCGTCTGGCGTTGCCGGCGGGCCCGCGGCAAGCCCGCGGGGGACCGCTCGCCGCAGACCGGCAGGCGGTGTCGCCCGGGTGTCCGGACTGGCCGGTCCTCACGCCCAGCGCGAACATCGAGCCTGAAGGGTGAGAACTTGTGCGTGTCACAGATAGTGTCGAGCCGGTCAATCAGCCGCCCCATGTGAGGAAGCCGAGGAGCTGACCGTGAGTAACCTCGCAGTTCCGCGCCTACCAGTTCCGGGTCCGGAGCTCCGTTCGCCCGGCCAGGGTGGACCCGCCTTCGACGACCAGGTGTTCAACCGCCTGCTGGCCAACCGGATCGTCTTCCTCGGATCGGTGGTCGAGGACTCGATCGCCAACGCGATCTGCGCGCAGCTACTGCTGCTCAACGCGGAGGACCCGACCCGGGACATCTTCCTCTACATCAACTCGCCGGGTGGGTCCGTGAGCGCCGGCATGGCGATCTACGACACCATGCAGTTCGTCGAGAACGATGTCGCCACCGTGTCGCTCGGCCTCGCCGCGTCGATGGGCCAGTTCCTGCTCTGCGCCGGGGCGCCGGGCAAGCGCTACTCGTTGCCGCACGCGCGGATCATGATGCACCAGCCGTCGGGAGGGATCGGGGGCACCGCCTCCGACATCGCCATCCAGGCGGAGCAGATGCTCTACACCAAGCGGATGATGCAGGAGCGCATCGCGTTCCACACCGGGCAGCCGATCGAGCAGATCGAGCGCGACTCCGACCGGGACCGGTGGTTCACCGCCGAGGAAGCCAAGGACTACGGGTTCGTCGATCACGTGGTCCAGCAGGCCCGCCAGGTTCCCAGCGAGGGGCCGGTGAGCTGAGCGGGCAGCCCGCTCACCGGACCGAACCCGTCATCCGTTCCCGGAGGCAGCCATCATGTTCCACGAGAGGCTCTACCAGCAGATGAGGTCTGAGCAGGCCCGCCAGGCCGTTGGCCAACCGCAGGGCCGCTACGTCCTGCCGAACATCATCGAGAAGACCTCCCGCGGCGAGTACGGCATGGACCCGTACTCGAAGCTGCTCAAGGAGCGGATCGTCTTCCTCGGCGTGCAGATCGACGACGTGTCGGCGAACGACGTGATGGCGCAGTTGCTGTTCCTGGAGTCGGAGGATCCGGACCGGGACATCTCGATCTACATCAACTCGCCGGGTGGGTCGTTCACGTCGTTGACGGCGATCTACGACACGATGCAGTTCGTGCGTCCGGACATCTCGACGATCTGCATGGGGCAGGCGGCGTCGGCGGCGGCGGTGCTGCTGGCGGCGGGGACGCCGGGCAAGCGGTTCGCGCTGGAGAACAGCCGGATCCTGATCCACCAGCCGTCGGCGCAGGGCGAG
The DNA here is from genome assembly GCF_023716945.1 of Frankia sp. AiPs1. Lineage (GTDB taxonomy): Bacteria > Actinomycetota > Actinomycetes > Frankiales > Frankiaceae > Frankia. Next base: position 4,478 of record NZ_JAMQQF010000285.1, read on the forward strand.
GGCCAGTCCAGCGACCTGGAGATCCAGGCCCGCGAGATCCTGCGCGTCCGCACCCTGCAGGAGACCCTGCTCGCCCGCCACACCGGCCGCAGCGAGACGGAGATCCGCCGCGACACCGAACGCGACAAGATCTTCGGCGCCGCCGAGGCCCGCGCCTACGGCCTCATCGACGACGTCATCACCAGCCGCAAGTCGGCGAAGGCGCGGCCGGTGACCGGCGCGGCCTGACCCCACCCCGGTGGTCCGGCCGCCGGTCGACGCCGGCCGGATCACCGGGTGCGCCCCGACGCAAGCCGGCCGCCGCCGTTCGCAGGTGACCCGGTGCGGACGGGCGCCGATCTCGACGTCGGTGTGCTCGCGCGGGCGAAACCAGCCCGAGGCAGTGGCAGTGGCAGTGCTGGCTGAGCAGGCGCTTCGGGTCGTCCCCGACTTCACCGGCTGCGGCGTCAGGCATCGTGCCAGGTGCGCCGGCGGCGCGCGCAGGCGTAGATCGTCTCGACGTCCGCCGGCTGCCAGACTCCGGTGACGCCCTCGAAAGCCGCCGCGATCAGGTCGTGGTGCGTCGCGTAGACGTCCGTGAGTGACGGCGTCACGGTGAGGGTGTCTGCTTCGACAAAGACCAGCACCCCGGCAACGGCGATCGGAAAGCCGCAGGTGTCGCTCAGCGCCGCGGACGCGCGTTTCGCCTCGGCTCGTGACCTGTCGACGTACCGATAGGCCTGACCGTTGATGGTGGCCGCGCGATCGCCGACCCATATCCGGGCGCCGCGGTGATTCTTGGTGTTCAGGGTGAAGACGCCACCTGGGCCGATGAGCAGGTGGTCGATGTCCATGTTCCGTGGCAACGGGATCGAATGCAGCACTCGCCAACCGCGCGCCGTCAGCGCGTCGAGTTCCGCGGCCACCAACTGCTCGCCGGCCAGGCCCTTGCGCCAGCTTTCCGTCTCCGGCCGAGGACGCCGGAGCAGACGGTCGATCAGCGCGCGCCAGAAACCCGGGGTCAGCTCCGCGAGTTTCGCCTGGAGAGCCAGGCCGGGTGGATTGCCCGCGAGGTCGTCCGAATACGTTGCCAGCTCGGCCGGCCCGACGCTCGGCTGGGCAGGGACCTCTCGGCCTGCCACCGGATTGTGGGCGGTGTGTGCGGTGGCGGTCGGTGTTCGGGTGTTCGGTGCAGGGGTGGTCGAGGTCGCGGCCGGCGGGTTTGTTCGGATGACCGGCGTCGGTGGGTCGGGTAGGTGGGCGGCCAGCGCGGCGAGCACCGCGTCCCGGTCCACGTCGAGCAGAAGGGTGAGCTCGCTGGTCCGGCGGTCGAAACAGGCGGCGCTGCGGCCGTCGTGCAGATTGACGTAAAGGCGGTCCTGACCAAACCGTTTCCAGGGCCTGACCTGTAGTTCGACCATGTTCCACCCATCGACGACGACAGGACGGCACCACGGCGCAACAACGTCCTGCCGTGGTGAGATTCATCGTCGCGCTGGGAACGATTCAGGCCCGGCCGGCGACGGTTTTACGCTATCGCCGAGTGAACCTGCTTTCCACCGATACGCGTACCGAGCGGCCGAACGCTTCGCCGTGATGCGCGAGCCATTGCCCGGACCAGCGGAAACGTCGACGGGTCCGCTGGTAAGCGATCAGCGTCGACCGCCGACCAACCGACCGCCGACCGGGGGCATGCGACGCCGTACTGCCCGCGTGGGCGCGCCGTCAGGTCAGGTGGCGGCCGTGGGCTCGGCGGCCTCGGGCAGGACCGGCGCCCACGGCCACGGCGGGTCGGGGATCGTCTGCCGTAGCGCCGGGGCGACCTCGGCCTGGAACAGTTCCAGGCTCGCCCGGTGCTCGGCGGCGGACAGGCCGCCGGCCTCGGCGTGCAGGTGCAGCACGCTGTGGCCGAACTGCTCGTGGTAGCGGTGCACCTTGTCGATGATCTGCTGGGGGCTACCGATCAGCGCGGAGCTTCGTTCGATGAAGTCCTCCAGCGTCGGGAACACCGGCTCCATCCCCATCGAACGCTGGAAGGCGAGCTGCCCGGCGAACACGGGCGCGTAGGCGGCGACGGCGTCCTGCGAGCGGGGGGCCACGTGGAAACCGGCCGTGCCGGCGCCGACCGCGGCCAGTGCCGGGTCGTGGCCGTACTCCGCCCAGCGCTGGCGGTAGTAGCGGACCAGTTCGGCGTAGGGCTCGATCGGGTTGGTGACGTTGGCGGAGAACAGCGGATCGCCGTAGCGGGCGGCGAGGTCCACCGACTCCCGGCTGGTGGCGCTGCCGTGCCAGACCCGGATCGGTTGCTGGAACGGGCGCGGCCAGACCTCGGCCTCGTGCAGCGCGGGCCGGTACCGCGGCTGGGCGGTGATCGTGTCCTGCCGCCAGATCTGCCGGAACAGCTCGTAGGACTCGGCGTTGCGCTCCCACTGGTCCTCGGGGGTGACGTCGAACAGCTCCCGCTGGGCCGTGCCGTTGCCCTTGCCGATGATCAGTTCGAGGCGGCCGTCGGAGAGGTTGTCGAGGGTGGCGTAGTCCTCGTAGGCGCGCACCGGATCCAGCAGGCTCAGGGTCGTCACCGCGGTGAACAGCCGGATCCGCGAGGTGCGCGCGGCGACGTGGCTGAGCACGACCGGCGGCGAGGAGGAGATGAACGGCCGCTCGTGCCGCTCACCGACGCCGAACCCGTCGAAACCCAGCTCCTCGGCCAGCACGGCGCTGTCGATCACTTCGCGGAACCGGTCCCGGGTCGACGGCGTGACGCCGGTGACCGGATCCGGCCGATAGACGATCAGGGTGATGACCAGGAACCGCATGATGCCCCCCGAGGAGTGTTCGACGGTCAGCGCGCCGAGCGGATGTGGGCCGACCGCCGGGTGGTTCGTCCGACGCCGCCAGCGGGGCCTCGTGGGGTCGCCGGCGGGCAGGTCCGCCCGGCCGGCGTGGGGC
>NZ_JAMQQF010000286.1 GCF_023716945.1 Frankia sp. AiPs1
GCGCGAAGCCGTCGACGGCGGCCAGCGCGGGCAGGTGCGCCCCGGCCGCCCAGCCGCCGTTCGCGCTCAGGCCGACGATGCCGACGCCCACCGTGCGTTCGGTCTCCGCTGCCATCAAGAACCTCCGAAGGGGATCGACGCCTTCAGGCGTCAGGGAATCTGATAGACCGCTCAGGTCGGGAGGTCGGTCAGGTCGCAGGTCGGTCAGGTCGCAGGTCGGTCAGGTCGCAGGTCGGTCAGGTCGCAGGTCGGTCAGGTCGGGGTGCGCGCCGCCGGCGCCACGCCCGTGGCGGGCTGGAGGTCGAACATGACGGCCAGCAGCTCGTGGGAGCGGCGCCGGTCGGCGGGGTCGGCGATGAGATTCTGCACCATGAGCTCGTCGGCCTGGCTCTCCGCGAGCATCCGCGCCAGCGTGGCCCGGACCCCGTCGGCGTCCCCGGCCACGAACTGCGGCCATCGCCCGTCGACGATCCGGGTCGGCTGCTCCTGCTCGGCGTCGGTGAGTTCCGCGGCGGCCTCGTCGGCGCTCGGCAGCATCGCGTTGCCGCCCTGGCGCCGCAGCCGGGCGTAGAAGCCCTTCGCCGAGCCGACCAGCCGCCGTGCCTGCGCCTCGGTCTCGGCGACGGTGACGTTCACCGCCAGGATCGACCGCGGCTCGGCCAGCCCGAACCCCTGGGGTCGGAACTGCTCGCGGTAGTGCCGCAGCGCCGCCGCGGCGCCCGCCGGGTTGATGAAGCCGGCGAAGGCGTACCCGAGGCCGAGCCCGGCCGCGAGGTTCGACCCGGACGGGCTCGACCCCAGCAACCAGGTCTGCGGCACGCCGGGCACCGACGGCGTCAACGGGTTGCCGGCGAACGGGTGCTCCGCCGGGAAGGCGTCGTACAGCCACGCCATCGTCTCGGCGATCTGCTGGGTGTGGTCGTCCTGGGTCGGCTGCCGCCGGTCACGCTGCAACGCCAGGTCGACCACCGGCCCGGCCGTCGCCCGCCCCATGCCCAGATCGATCCGGCCCGGGTACATCGCCTCAAGCTGGGCGAACATCTCGGCGACCTTGAACGGGCTGTAGTGGTTCATCAGGACCGTCCCGGACCCGATCCGGATCGTCGACGTCCGCGCACCGGCGGCCGCGATCAGCAGCTCCGGATGGTGCGACGCGCCGGACCGGCTCAGGTGGTGCTCGGCGAACCAGACCCGGTGAAAGCCCCACGCCTCGGCGTGCCGGGCCGTCTCGACCGCGTCGACGAGCGCCTGCCGCTCGTCCGTACCCGGCGCGACGGTGCCCAGCTCGACGATCGACAGCCTCACCCGCGGCCTGGCGACGGCGTCGTCTGCGGCAATGGCGGCGATGGTCACCGTTCCACCGTAGCCGATAGTTGGTTGGTCCCAACTTGTGGTCTGGCGCCGCGCGTCTCTACCGTGGACCGATGGACCCCGCGCCCGCGACGCCGCCCGCCCTCGCCGCCCTCGAGCGAGCCCTCGCGGACGTGGCGCGGATCCTCGCCGACCGTGCCACCGTCGACGACCTCGCGCGGCGCTCCGGCTTCGACCTGCCCGCCGCCTCGTGGGCGCTGCTGGAGTACCTCGACGGGCACGGCCCCATGCCCGTCTCCGCGGTCGCCGCCTGCCACGGCGTCGACGTCTCCTCGGTCACCCCGCGAATCAAGCGGCTCGAACGCGACGGCCTGATCAGCCGGCGGCGCGAGCCCCGCGACGCCCGCGTCCACCTCATCCACATCACCGAGCGCGGCCGGCACGCGCTGGACAGCGTCCACGCCGCCCGCCGCGACCTGCTCGGCTCGGTGATCGCCGAGCTGGACCCGACCCACGTCGGCATCGCCGCCGAGGTCCTCGAGCTGGTCGCCGATCGGCTCTCCACCACGCGGCGACGCATCGACGCCCAGTCCCCGGCTTCCTGACCACGTCGGCGGATAGGGGGCGTGGAAAGCCTCGACATCAAGGTGGGCACAGGCCCGAGCGGACATCCGGTGGCGACGCTCCAGGACCGTGGGCGAGACAGGACTGTCGGCGAGACCTGTGCGCATCCTTCGTTTCAGGTCGCCTGCGTGGCCAGCCTGCGCAGGGCCCGCACGGCAGGTGATCCGGGGTCGGCCGTCATCAGGACAACCTCCTGGTCGTCCTCGGGCACGAGCAGGACGTCACAGTTCAACCGCAGCGCACCGGCCTCCGGATGGTCCAGGGTCTTGGTGCGGTGCCCGGGAGCGTGGATCGGACGCGCCTCCCAGATCTGCCGGAACTCCGCACTGCCGGCGTGCAGTTCGGCGAGCAGCGCGGCCAGCCGCGAGTCATGCGGGTAGCGGTCCGCGGCCCGGCGCAGCCGTGCCACCACGATGTGCCCGAATTCCTCGGCGCTGGAGCTCTCGTACATCTGCCCCTGGCCCAGGAAGCGGCGTCGGGCCAGGTTCGTCGTCCCGCTTCCAAGGTCGGCGCCGAGCAGTGCCCGGGCCAGGGGGTTCCAGGCGACAACGTCGTACGCCGCGTCCGTGACGATGGCACCGGTCTCCGGCAGCCGCGCCAGCATCCGGGCCACGTGCGGACGCACCCGCCGCACGGCGCTGAGGCCAGGCGGCGCGCTCGAACCCGCCAGGCGGAACAGGTGGCTGCGCTCGGGCGGCGTGAGCCGCAGAACGCGGGCCAGCGCGTCCAGGATCCGGGCCGATGGCCGCGGCCCCCGGGCCTGCTCCAGCCGTGTGTAGTAGTCGACCGACATGTGGGCGAGCTCCGCCACCTCTTCGCGGCGCAGACCCGGTGTGCGGCGGTCGGTGCCCGTCGCCGCCAGGCCGATCTCGGCCGGACGCAGGGCCTCCCGGCGGTCCCGCAGGTAGTGGGCCAGCTCCTGGCGCGCCATGTCGCCCCCTCCCCCGGCCTGGTACAGGCTGTCCCTGGCAGGGCACCCACGGCCAGGGAAGTGTGGTTGCCATGAATGAACGCACAGCTCTGGTCACCGGTGCCAACAAGGGCATCGGCCAGCATATCGCCCGGCTGCTCGCCGCCGAGGGCTTCACCGTGTACGTGGGCTCCCGTGGCCCGGGGCGCGGGCAGCGGGCCGTCGAGGAGATCGGAGCCGGGGCCCGGCTGCTGGTCCTCGACGTGACAGATCCCGACGGCGTCGCACAGGCCGCGGCTCAGCTGGACCGCTTGGACGTGCTGGTCAACAACGCCGGCATCTCGCCGTCACTCGCCCCGCCGACCGACACCGCCGTCGAGGAGTACCGGCGCACATACGAGACCAATGTGTTCGGGGTAGTGGCGGTGACCAATGCCTTCCTGCCCGCCCTGCGCCGGTCCCCGCACCCGCGCATAGTCAACATCTCCAGTGGCACCGCGTCACTGGCCTGGAGCACCACCGCCAACCCCCAGTTCGCCCCGGGAAACGGCGCCGCCGCCGCCTACCGGTCGTCCAAGGCCGCCCTCAACGCCCTCAACGTCCTCTACGCCCAGACGCTGGCCGAGGACGGCTTCAAGGTCAACGCGCTCGCCCCCGGCCTGCGGGCCACCGATCTCAACCCCCAGGCCGCCGCTGCCGGCGGCGACCCGGCCGAGGCCGCGCAGGGTGCCCTCCGCCTGGCCCTGCTGCCGGACGACGGCCCCACCGGTGGCTTCTTCTCCTGGGACGGAACGCCCGTGCCCTGGTGACCTGATCGTGTCGGCGAGGTCGAAGAAGGCGTGACGGTGGTGCGCCGCTCGCACTCCGAGGCCAGCCCCGGTAGACCGCGGATGCCGGCCGGCCACGTCCGGTGCCCCGCCGAAGGGCCGGGTCGAGCCCGGCCTCGCGTCGGGGCACCATCCCGGGCGAGCCGTCTTCGTCAGGCCAGCAGGAGGCCCGCGATGATGAACAGCAGCACGGCCGTCAGCCCATGGATCGCATAGGCGGTGACCTTGGGCCCCCGGTTGCGCAACACGATCAGGGCATCGCCGAGCGGGACGACGGTGATCATGAGCATGAACCAGCCGACCGCCTGGTGGGTCGAGGCGAGGATCAGGGCTATCGGAACGAGCCCCGAGGCGATGTCCCGAATTCCCTTGACCGCGAAGAAGGCATCGGCCTGGCCGATGTCCGGCGGCACGGCGACGCCGAAGGCGGCCGCGGCGGCCCGGGGTACAAGCAGAAACCGCATGCCGATGAAGATGATGGTGACACTGACGATCCACGAGAGCACATAGGCGACGGTTGTCATGGCTACCGCGCCAGTCTGGTCGCGGGAGCCGCCTCGTCGACGGCACTCGCCTCGTCGACGGCGCCCGGCTGGTCGGCGGCGATGGCGGCGGGTCGGTGGCCACCCCGGATCCGGCGCACGTGGGCCGCGTAGAGAATCCGGCCGACCGTGAACCAGATGATGCGGGCCGGCCGCGGAAGCCCGGCGAGGAAAGCCTTGCGCTCAGCCGGCTGCACGTCCTCCAACACGGCACCCAGCAGGGTCACAAGCGCGTTCTTCGGGGTGTTGGCGAGGAAGTGCTCGCCCTGCGCCGCCCATTCCGGCACGCTGAGATACGCGGCGGCGAGTGGCAACAGGTGCGTTTCCTCGTCGTCGAGATGTTCGGTCAGTACCGCCCGGTGCTCGACGAGAGCCTCGACGAGGGCGTCCCGATCCGACCGGTCCGCGCCGGCCTCCCAGGCCACCAGGGCGGTCTGCGCCCGCGCGAGGCTCGCGGCGACCTTCTCGTGCTGGGCCTCCATCCGCAGCACGACGTCGGCGCCCAGGTCCAGGCGGGCGAGCAGCAGCGGCCAGACCAGCTCGTCCTCTCCGTGGTGGTGCACGCCGAGGCCCGACTGGTACCACCGGAAGTAGCCGGCGAGGACCCGCGCCCGGGCGGTGTCGCCCGCGGGAACCCGGGCCGTGAGCTCGGCCAGCAACCGCGATTCGCGGCGGAAGGCCCGATGAATAATCGCCATCTCCTGGGTGTTCGGGCGTTCCATCTCAGTGTCGGGGGCTGCGGAAATGGTCACGGTGTTCCTCCCTCGGTCGCGGCCTTTCCGGGTCCGCGACCTTTCCGGTGCGCGATCGATCTCCGATCGCGTTCGGGCTGTTCCTGTGAGCTGGGACCAGCATCGGAGGCGACACTTGGAGCGCTCATGGAGCCGAGTTGGAGCCGTTGCGCCGCTGCGCCGGTTCGCCGCTGCGCCGGTTCGCCGGTTCGCCGGATGAGTGGGACCGGATGGATAGGATCGGTACGCGATGGTCCGGATCCGAGTGCTCGGCCCGCTGGCGGTCGAGGTGGGCGGACGCCCCGTCGCCCTGGGCGGGCCGCGGCAACGGGCAGTCCTCGCCCGGCTCGTCGTCGCCCGCGGCGAGCTCGTCTCGGTGGACAGGCTGATCGAGGACCTGTGGCGCGGTGAACCGCCGGCCAAGGCCGTGACCTCCCTGCAGTCCTACGTCTCCAACCTGCGCCGGCTGCTGGAGCCGGGACGAGCGCCGCGGACACCGGCGACGATCCTCATCAGCGCGAGTCCGGGATACGCCGTCGCGCTCGACCGGGACGCGGTGGACGCCTGGCGGTTCGAGTCGCTGCTGCGCGAGGCTCGGCGCAACGCCGCCGGCACCGCATCCCGGGCGCTGATCTCCGAGGGCCTGTCGCTGTGGCGCGGCGATGCCTTCGGTGAGGTCGCCGACGAATCGTGGGCCACCGCCGAGACCTCCCGGTTGGCGGACCTTCGCGTCGAGGCCCGGGAGATGCTCGCCGCCGTCGAGCTGCGCGAGGGCAACCTGGCCACCGCCGTGCGGCTCGCGGACACGCTCACCCGGCGCGAGCCCCTGCGGGAGGAGGGCTGGCGACTGCTGGCCCTCGCCCTGTGGGGCGGCAACCGGCAGGCCGACGCCCTCGACGCGTTGCGCCGCGCCCGCCGGCAGCTGGCCGAGGAGCTCGGTCTGGACCCCGGACCCGAACTCGTCCGGCTGGAGGAGGCGATCCTCCAGCAGGACCGGGACGTCCTCGGCGCGGCCATGCGCCCCTCGGCTCCCGAACCGCTCGCACCACCCGCATCACCCGGGCCGTCCCGATCACCGACGCCGGCCGGATCACCACAGCCAGCCGGATCACCGCGACCACTGCCGGGCTTCCCGTCGGTCACCGAGCTGTTCGCCGGGCGCGAGCGGGAACTCGCCGCGCTGGCGGACGTCGCCGCCGACGTTGACCCCGCCGACGTTGACGCCGCCGAGGTTCGTGCGACCGAGGTCCGGGCCGCCGAGGGGGGTGCCGACCGGGCGAGGATCGCACTGGTCACCGGCGAACCGGGAGCCGGGAAGTCGGCACTGTTGCGGCAGGTGCGCCACCGGTTGGCCACGACCGGCTGGCTGGTCGTCGCCGGGCAGTGCCTTGAGGACGAGGGTGCTCCCCCGGCCTGGGCATGGCGGCAGGCCCTGCGCGAGCTGGCCGACGCCGTTCCCCCGCCGGCCGCGCTGGTCGAGCTGCTCGATCCCCTCCTCGCGGACCGGCCGCCCGGCCCGCCGGCCGTCTACCCGTCCGACCACGCGCCCGACCACGCGCCCGACCACGCGTCCGACCACGCGTCCATGGATACCGATCGTCTCGACGCCTCGGCCGGCCGGTTCCGGCTTCACCAGGCCGTGATCACGTGGCTACGAACGTTCGCCGACCGATCGCCGGCGGGGCGACTGGCGATCATCCTGGACGATCTGCACTGGGCCGACGCGGAGACCCTGGCCCTGCTCGGCGCGGTCGGCTCGCAGGCGACCGACGCGCCGATCCTGCTGCTGGCGGCCTACCGGGACGGGGAGGTCGGCCCGGCGCTGACCGAGACGCTCGCCGGGTTGGCCACCCGTTCACCACGGCGTCTGGCGGTGGGCGGGCTGTCCCGGGCGGCGATCACCGACGTCGTCGGCGCGATCTGCCAGCGGCCCGTCGACGCCGACACCGTGCTGGCCCTCGCCGAACGCACCGGGGGCAATCCGTTCCACGTGCGGGAGAGCGCGCGCCTGCTCGCCAGCGAGGGGGCGCTCGTCGCGCTGTCCGAGGTGCCGGACGGCGTACGCGACGTGCTCCGCCGACGGCTCGCGCGCCTGCCGGAGGCGGCGGTGGCAGTGCTGCGACTGGCCGCCGTCGCCGGCGGGGAGGTCGACGTCGAGGTGCTCGTCGACGCGGCCAGTACCGACGAGGAGGGCGTGCTTGACGCCCTGGATGCCGGGATCATCGCCGGTCTGCTCACCGAGCCCGCTCCGGGTCGGGTTCGGTTCACCCATGCGCTCGTCCGGGACACCCTGAGCACCGATCTCAGTCGGCTGCGCCGCATGCGCATGCACGGCGGTCTCGGCGCCGCCCTCGAACGGCTCCGGCCCGACGACACCCCGGCGCTGGCCCACCACTACCTGCGGGCCGCCTCGGCGGCGACGGCGCGCCGGGCCGTCGACTACGCGGTCCGGGCC
>NZ_JAMQQF010000287.1 GCF_023716945.1 Frankia sp. AiPs1
GAGCCGGCGCGGGCGCGGGTGCGGGCCGGCGCGGCCCGGCGGGTGCGTAGGACCTCCGCCGCCCGCTGCCACAGCAGCAGCGCCACGCCCAGGGTGAGCGCGCCGCGGGCGCTGATCGTGTAAAGCACGAGGCCACCCTCGTACTGCAGGATGCCGGCGACCAGGGCGAGCAGACCCAGCAGGGCCGCCGGATGGCGTCGGCGCCACAGCGCGCACTCCACTCGGGCGAGGAGCAGGCCGCCCAACCCGGCGAGAATGACCATCCAGGCCGGTCCGCCGATCGGCAGCAGCTCGCCGAGCTGGGTGGGGATCCGATCGAAGGCGCTGGTGATGCCGTAGGCGCCGGACAGGCGGACCTTCAGCGACCGGGACTCCAGGGCAGTGCCCAGCTTGCCGGGGGCGAGGAAACGCGGGATGGCGATCATCACGTCGTCTCGCAGTGTCACCGGGCCGATCGGCGGCGATCCGGCGCGGAGCTGGTGCAGAATGATCGACGGGTAGGAGTTGCCGTCCAGGCGGACCCCCAGGTCGCCGACGCCGTGCCGGCTGATCCCCCGCTCCGGTTGGGCGAGTGCGCCGGTGAGCGCCGCGACCCGTTCGCCGACGCCGGCCCCGGCGCCGAACACCTGCCGGCCGGCGTCGGCCCGCGCGCCGTAGATGACGAGGTAGGACAGCAGGATGAGGCCGCCCACCCAGGCCAGTTGCCGGCCCCGGACGGGGATTCCGGCGACGGCGAGCAGGTACAGCACGGCCACCGCGGAGATCGCCACCGGCAGCCGCTGACCGGCGAGGGTGTGCAGGGTGCACTGGACGGTGAGCACCAGGACGAGCCTGCGCCCGCGCGTGCGCACCAGCACCGCGAAGCTGGCCAGCGCGAGGCCGACGACGAGGAACTGGGTCGCGAACCCGCCGGCGAGGTACTGCCCGCCCGACTCGGCGCCGGGGTCCGTCCCGTCCGTCACCGCCCGCCCGGCGGCGGTCACGGCGACCGCGGCCACCGCGAAGATGACCAGGAATCGCCAGTCGTAGAAATCCGGCACGCCGGCCCGAAAGGATGGCCGGTCTGGCGCGTCGCGGGTCGCGATCCGATAGGTGCCGGCGAAGAAAAGAAGGGTGACGCCGACCAGAACTGCATAGCCGGCGATATCCGCATCGGTCGTCAGCAGTCGGTTGTCGCTGTACACCGGCGCGACCGCCTGGAGAATCTCGGTCGCTCCGTGATAGACGACGGCGGTGCCGACGAAAAGCAGACCGAGGCTCTTTTTGGTCTGCTGCCACCGCCGGTACACGAGGAGCAGGACGGCGAGCCCCTGCAACAGCAGTCCCAGGGCGAGCTCAGCCGACACCGATGACCTCTCATCCCCGTTCGCGTGCCTCTTCGGTGAAAACTGACGCTATGCTTTCCGGGCGGCGCCCGAGACGCCGCCGGACCTCGACGACTATAGCCGTCGAACGCGTCCGGAATGGAGCGGTGGCCGAAGGTCCGGTTTTCGGCGAGTCGGTGTAGGCTCGGCCCCTGCCGTCGGCACGGGCCTGATCGGCTGCGGCGATCCGGTTTGAGGCTCATTCGGAGGGTTCATCGGAATTCGTTGACATGCCGTCGATGTGGCCATCGGGGGGTGTCTCGCGGCCGGTTCCGGGATACCCTGGGACGCGTGGACCGGGTCGCCGAGCGTGCCGCGCTCCTGCAGCGCAGGGCGGAACTCTATCGGGCGGCCGCCGATCTTTTCGCCGATCTCGATCTGGCCGATATCTCCCTCCGGGACATCGGCGCCCACGCCGGGGTGGAACCGGTGGAGTCGGTCCGGGACTATCTTGCCGGGACGCTGGAGCCGGACGCCTGGGAGGTGCCTCTCTCCGAGCTCGTCAACGAGTTCTTCCGGATCATCAACAGCGCTGTGGCGACGGCGGGCCCGTCGGCGGTGGAAAGGCTGTCGGCGCTCGTCCGCGGCACCATGAGCTACTACCTTTGCTATCAGACGACCGCATTGTTGCTCCGTTATCGGACGATCATGCGGGTGGGGGACCGGTTCTCGATCGGCGAGCAGGTGGTCGAACGCGGCGCCAGCCAGCTTTTCGGCGAGATCATCCAGCAGGGGGTGCGCGAGGGCGTGTTCCGCACGCCCTTCCCGGCCGACGCGCGGCGCAGCATCGAGGCGGCCGGCACGGCCGCGCTGGAGTGGTACGACCGCACCGGCCCCGTCCAGCCCGACGAGTTGATCGAACGTTACGTGCGCATCTCGCTGGCCACCGTCGAGTTCACCGGCCTGCGCTGACCTAACGTCAGGCGGTGTCAGGCGGTGTCAGGCGGGTGTCCGCGGCCGGCCGAGGGTCATGATCTCGGGGGCGTGTCGCTGGGCCGGGACCTCCACGATGCGCTCGCCCGTCCGGTCGGGCATGACCAGCCCGACCGGCTCGCGGACAGGCATCGGTGCGTCCCCCCGCACCACGACCGTCGCGGCGAGCAGTTCGTCGAGCGCGGGCGCCGCCGCCGGATCCGTGGCCGCGGGCCCGGTGAACACGGCGCAGAGGAACCAACGCGGCCCGTCGATACCGACGATCCGGGCGGGAATGGGACCCGATCCGGCGTCGATCGGCAGATGCAGCTCGGGGCCGCGCGGCCCCGGCCGGCAGGCGTCCGGGTCGTCCGCCGCCATCGCGGCGAGCAGGTCGGCGCGAATGCCGGCCCACTGGTGCTGTCCTCGTGGTGCGGCCAGCACGGACAGCTCCAGGGCGGAGGAGCCGTCGGTCGCGACCAGCGCCGGCACCGGCCCGTCGAGTGACAGCCGGATCCAGGTGCCGGTCACGCGCGGGATCAGCAGCGCGCCGAAATCCGCCCGCTGCCGGCCGTCATCGGGCTGGGCGGCGATGTCGTGCGGCCCCGCGACGTCCGGCCGATCGGCGGAGTCCGGCCCGGCAGGGGAGTCCGGCCCGGCAGCGGAGTCCGGGCTGGGACCGGTCGGTGCGTCGGCGTCCCCGCGCGCGGTGCCGATCCGGCCGGACCCGCCGGCTCGCGTGGCATCGCGTCGTCGCCCGTGCATGAGTCGTCCACCAAGCACCGCCGACCACCTCCTGCCCGAAGCTTGTAGCGACCGGAGCGTGACGTCGGGTAGGCGCGCCGAGACTCTCGTGGCAACACCCCGTACCGGGTCCGGGAATCGGCCGCGTCCGCGACGACGATCGGGCCGGCCGGCCGAGCGCCTGGCCCGGGCGCAACGCGCTCGGCTTCGCCCTGATGGAGGTCAGGGACGCCCTGTCGGCGGCGGCAGCGGCGAGGCGACTCGCCCCGAACGGCGTGACCTGCCGGCCTAAATGCGTAACGGGATGGTCGAAACGCGGCGAGTCCGGGACCATCGGAGGCGTGTCAGTTCCCAACCAGAAAGCGTCGCTGCCCAAGTCCTGGACGGTCTCCGAGTCGTTGAGCGGGGGGATGAAGCTCCCGTTCGTCGTCGGCCTCGACGATTCGGACACCCCCTACGACGTCGTCGACGCGCTCGCGCTCGCTCCTTTCACGACCGGTGAACAGCCGTGGGCCCGCAGCGCGCGGGTGGATCGGCTCCGCCCCGGAGCGACCCTGTTGCCTTCCGGAGCGCGGGTGCTGCGCTCCGTCGTTGAAGAATCCCGGGACTCCCGGCTGGCCGTGGGGGAGGGCTGGACGGTGCGGTCCGTGCGCTGGCGCGGTGGCGGCGGTGAGGTCACCGTGACGGCGGTCAGCGAGCAGCTCGCCCGGGGCGTGCTCGAGGACGTACTGCGCTCGTCCGCGGCCGAGACCGGTTCGGACAGCTCTGTCAGCATGGGTTTCTGGTATCTGTCCGGCCAGCGTGGGCCGATCCGGACCAGCCGGCGGACCGCGACGACGAGATGGTCGTCGATCCGTGACAACTACGCGTCGGTGGCGCGGGACTCCCTCGACAAGCTGATGGCCATCCGCCGCGACAACGTGATCGGCCGGCTGATCCTGCTGCACGGGCCGGCCGGGACGGGCAAGACGACGGTGCTGCGCGCGCTGGCCAACGAATGGCGCTCCTGGTGCCAGGTCGACTGCGTGCTCGACCCGGAGGCGCTGTTCGCCGACCCGGCCTACCTGATGGAGGTCGCGATCGGCTTCGACGACGACGGCGACTCCGACAACGAGTCCGCCGACTCGGTCGACCTGGCTGACCTGGCCGACCTGGCCGGCTCGGCTCATTCGGCTGACTCCGCCGCCGACGGTATCGGCGCCGTCGACGCCGCCGCAGGCGGTGCGGCCGGCGGCGGGGACGGCGGCGAGGGTGCCCGAATGGGCCAACCCGCCGGGCGTCGCTGGCGGCTGCTGGTGATCGAGGACTGTGACGAGCTGATCCGCGGGGACGGCCGTGGCTCCGCCGGACAGCAGCTGTCCCGGCTGCTCAACCTCACCGACGGGCTCGTCGGCCAGGGCCGGGAGGTGCTCGTCGCGCTGACGACCAACGAGGACCTGTTCCGGCTGCATCCCGCCGTCGTGCGACCGGGCCGGTGCCTGGCCCAGATCGAGGTGGGTGCGCTGCCCCACGCCGAGGCCGTGTCCTGGCTCGGTTCCACCGACGGAGTCGGCTCGACGATGACGCTCGCGGAGCTGTTCGCCCTGCGCGACGGCCGCGGCCTGCCCCGTCCGTCCGGCGGTGACACCCGCCACGGCCTGTACCTGTGATCGGGCTGGGGGCGTCGCGCTGCCGAGGTGGCGCCCCCGGTCGCCGAACCGTCGGGTCCATGCGGCGGTCAGGGGCCGCATATCTGACCGGAGAGCTGTCGGCCGGTGACCGGAAGCTTGTCCGTCAGACCTTCGATCCCGACGGAGCGGCCCGGGCCGGGTTTCGGGTAGGGGCTGAGTATCTGCCCGGAGGAGTTCGCGACCCGTAGCGAATAGCTGCGGCCGGGCTCGACCACGACCTGCTTCGCCAGCTCTGCGGGCGGCGCGTGCACCGCGTCGATCTTCACCGTCGCAGCGCTGACCGCGATGCCGTTCTCACGGATCTCCACCTGGACGGGACCGGCGATGTGCCGGTCGGCAATGATCGAGTTGAAGCCCGTCTCGACGTGTACATGGGTGATGCGGAACCCCGGAGCGGCATCGAACTCCTGCTCGATGAATCCGCCAGGGTTGATGTCGACGGTGGCCGCACCGAGACCGCGGTTGGCATCCACCTGGTAGGGGCATAGGCGATAGTCCTGGCCCGCGGTCGGCTCCGGGTCGGGCGAGCGGGCGTCGGACCTGACTGCGGGGCGCAGCAGTGCGGCGCCCGCCGCGGCGAGCCCGGCGGCCCCGATGACCAGCCCCGCGAGCGCGATCAGCGCCACGAGCAGGATGGTGCGTGGCGCGGCCGGGCGTGATCCGCCGCTCGTCGCGCCGTCCCCGGCCGGATCCGCCTGCCCGGCCGCGGCAGTGGTTACGGATGCGTCGCCGCTTGCCCACGCGATCCGACTTCTCGCTCACGACGACCAACGTGCGCGGGGTGGTTCCTTCCCCACGCAGCAGCGGTCGATCCGTTGGGAGTTCCACGACCGGACGGCCGGGCAGGAACTCGACGTCGACGCCGAATTCCTCGCCTTTGCCGACGAGGGGCGTTTTCCGGACCTGCGTCCCGCGGATCAGGCCTGTTCCCCGGCGGGTGGGTGAACCCGGCGGCCGGAGGTGCCGGTACGAAGGGTCCGGTCTGGTCAGGTCCGCCACGCCTGGTCCACGCGGACCAGACGGCGCAGGGCGACGCGGGCCAGCGGTGCGTAGGCCAGCAGGACGGGCAGCGGCCCACGCAGCCGCAGCCAGGTGGAGGTGCCGCCGTCCAGGCAGGGATCGACGCCGTGGTCGAGGGCGAGGTGCAGCGGGCCGAGCGTTACCCGCCAGGACCAGGTCCGGGCCAGTTCGTCGACGGCGGTGACGACGAAGCCGGCCGCGGGCGGTAGGAAGGACCGCACCTCCCCGGTCATCCCGGGATGGATCCGGGTGTCCCCGCTGTCGACGCGCACGCCCACGACCTGCGGCGCCCACGTCGGCCAGCGGCCCGACTCGGCGTAGCGCTCCCAGCTCTCCGTCACCGGCGCCGGCCCCGACGCCTGGAGGAACAGTGCGGCCACGGCAGGCAACGTTAGTGGGCCGGCAAGCGTCCTTCACGGTGAGCGCCGGAGAGCCCGGCACCCGACGGGCCGGATCGTACCGAGCTACCCGCCGAATCCGGCTATCACCGCTAAGGTAAGCCGCAGTGGGGTCAACCGGTGCATTTCGGGTCGATAGCGGGTAGGGCAGGATCAGCGCGTCCGATTGCGCGGCCGGCGTGTCCGTATGTGCGGCTGCGTTCTCGGCGCGGCCGGGACGTCTCGGGTTGGAACGCGCCGACCTGGGGAAACGCTGCATTCGGCAACCTTGTGTTCAGCTTTGTGGGGAGTGATTGTGACGGCGGTGCGAAACGGACTCATCGCCGGGCAGCGGTCCGCCGAGGTGCGCCGCGCCTCGGCGATGCCGGTCCTGGCCAGCCGGGTGGATGCCACCGGCGAACAGGCCCGGCGCAATGCCGAGGGACACTGGCACGCCGTGACCGATCTGCAGGAGCGCCTGGCGGTCGCGGCCGTCGGCGGTTCGCAGCAGGCCCGGGCGCGGCACGTCGCCCGCGGCAAACTGCTGCCCCGGGACCGCGTCGACGCGTTGCTCGACCGCGGCAGTCCCTTCCTGGAGCTGTCCCCGCTCGCCGCGAACGGGCTGTACGACGATCCGGTGCCGGGGGCCGGCATCATCACCGGGATCGGCCGGATTGCTGGCCGGGAATGCGTGGTCGTCGCCAACGATGCCACCGTGAAGGGCGGTACCTACTACCCGCTGACGGTGAAGAAGCACCTGCGCGCCCAGGAGGTCGCGCTACACAATCGGCTGCCCTGCGTCTACCTGGTGGACTCGGGCGGCGCCTTCCTCCCCTTGCAGGATCAGGTGTTTCCGGACCGGGAGCATTTCGGCCGCATCTTCTTCAACCAGGCGCGGATGTCGTCGCTCGGCATCGCTCAGATCGCCGCGGTGCTGGGTTCCTGCACGGCCGGCGGTGCCTACGTCCCGGCGATGGCGGACGAGGCGGTCATCGTCCGCGACCAGGGGACGATCTTCCTGGGCGGTCCGCCGCTGGTGAAGGCGGCGACCGGGGAGGTGGTGACGGCCGAGGAGCTCGGCGGGGGTCTGCTGCATGCGCGCACCTCGGGGGTGACGGACCATCTGGCCGAGGACGACGCGCACGCCCTGCGGATCGTCCGGTCGATCGTGGCGAATCTGGCGCCACGCGCCCCCCGGCCGTGGGTGGTCGAGCCCGCCGAGGAGCCCGCGGTGGACCCGGCGGGGCTGTACGCGGCGGTGCCGACGGATTCGCGGACGCCGTATGACGTGCGGGA
>NZ_JAMQQF010000288.1 GCF_023716945.1 Frankia sp. AiPs1
GGCGCCGCCCGCGCGGCGGCCCCGGACTGGCGGGCGACACCGCTCGGCCGCCGGGCCGAGGTGATGTTCCGCTTCCGCGACCTGCTCGACGCCGGCCGCAAGGAGGTCGCCCGGCTGCTGACCGCCGAGCACGGCAAGACCCTCGACGACGCGCTCGGCGAGATCGCCCGTGGCCTGGAGAACGTCGAGTTCGCCTGCGGCGCCCCGCACCTGCTGCGCGGCGGCTACTCGGAGCAGGTCGCCGCCGGCGTCGACGTCCACGAGGTACGCCAGCCGCTTGGTGTCGTCGCCGGCATCACCCCGTTCAACTTTCCGGCGATGGTGCCTCTGTGGATGCTCGCGAACGCACTGGTCTGCGGCAACGCGTTCGTGCTCAAGCCGAGCGAGCGAGACCCGTCCCCGGCGCTGTTCCTCGCCGAGCTGCTGGGACGTGCCGGGCTGCCGGCCGGCGTGCTCAACGTGGTGCAGGGCGACAAGGTCGCCGTCGACGCCCTGCTCGACCATCCCGACGTCGCCGCGGTGAGCTTCGTCGGCTCCACCCCGGTCGCCCGCTACGTCTACGAACGCGCCACCGCGGCCGGCAAACGGGTGCAGGCCCTCGGCGGGGCGAAGAACCACCTGGTCGTCCTGCCCGACGCCGAACTCGCCGCCGCGGCGGACGCCGTGGTGTCGGCCGCCTACGGCTCGGCCGGTGAGCGCTGCATGGCGGTGTCGGTGGTCGTCGCGGTCGGGGAGATCGCCGACCCGCTGGTCGAGGCGATCGCCACGCGGGTCCGCGGCATCCGGGTGGGGCCCGGGTACGACGAGGCCAGCGAGATGGGACCGCTGATCACCGCGGCGCACCGGGGCCGGGTCGCCGGTTACCTCGACGCCGCCACCGCGCAGGGGGCGAGCGTCGTCGTCGACGGCCGCGCCGACCCCGCCACCAGCGGGCCGGGTTTCTTCCTCGGCCCGAGCCTCGTCGACCATGTGCGGCCGGCCAGCGCCGTCTACACCGACGAGATCTTCGGCCCGGTGCTCGCCGTGGTGCGGGTCGCCACCTACGACGAGGCGCTGCGGCTGATCGAGGACAACCCCTACGGCAACGGCGCGGCGATCTTCACCCGGGACGGCGGAGCCGCCCGACGGTTCACCGCCGAGGTGCAGGCGGGGATGGTCGGCGTCAACGTGCCGATCCCGGTCCCGGTCGCCTACTACAGCTTCGGCGGCTGGAAGGGTTCGCTGTTCGGCGACCTGCACATGTACGGCCCGGACGGGATCCGCTTCTACACCCGGACCAAGGTCGTCACCTCCCGCTGGCCCGATCCGGCGACGAGCTCGGTCGACCTCGGCTTCCCCCGGACGCGGTGACCCGGTGGACGTCGGAGTGGTGCTGCAGACGAACCCGCCCGCCTCCCGGGTGATCGACCTCGCTCGGCAGGCCGAGAACCTGGGCTTCAGCCACGTCTGGACCTTCGACTCCCATCTGCTGTGGGAGGAACCGTTCGTCATCTACAGCCAGATCCTCGCCGCGACCCGCAAGGTGCTGGTCGGGCCGATGGTGACGAACCCGGCGACTCGCGACTGGACGGTCACGGCGTCGCTGTTCGCCACCCTCAACGAGATGTTCGGCAACCGGACGATCTGCGGGATCGGCCGGGGCGACTCGGCGGTGCGGGTACTCAACGGCAAACCTGTGTCGCTGGCGACGCTGCGCGAGTGCGTCGGCGTCGTGCGGGAACTCGCCAACGGGCGCAGCGCGCAGGTCGCCGGCAGCACCGCGCGTTTCCCCTGGGGCGCGGCGAGCCGGCTCGACATCTGGATCGCCGCCTACGGGCCGAAGGCGCTGGCGCTGACCGGGGAGATCGGCGACGGGTTCATCCTCCAGCTCGCCGACCCGGACATCGCCGCCTGGACCATCCGGGCGGTGCGCCGCGCCGCCGAGCGGGCCGGGCGTGATCCGGCGGCGGTGACGTTCTGCGTCGCGGCCCCCGCCTACGTCGGCCCCGCGGACCCGCTGTCGCTGGCCCACCAGCGCGACCAGTGCCGCTGGTTCGGCGGGATGGTCGGCAACCACGTCGCCGACCTCGTCGCCCGCTACGGCGCGGACGGCTCCGTACCGACCGCGTTGACCAGCTACATCGCCGGCCGCACGGGCTACGACTACAACGAACACGGCCGGGCCGGCAACGCCCACGCCACGTTCGTCCCCGACGAGATCGTCGACCGGTTCTGCCTGCTCGGCCCGCCCGAGGCCCACATCGAGCGGCTGGCGCAGCTCGCCGAACTCGGCGTCGACCAGTTCGCCGTCTACCTGCAGCACGACGCCAAGCTCGCCACCCTGGAGGCATACGGCGAGACGGTGATCCCCGCCGTCGCCGGCACGGTCCGCGCCACCACCGCCGGCACGCAGCCCCCCGGCACGCCCGCCCCGGCGACCTCGGCGCCGTCGGCGACGCCGCCCGCGGTGCCGCCCACCGGCGTCGCTTAGGGCATGTGTCTACCTGTGATCGGGGGGGGTAGGTGCCGTCAGCACGTGCAGCACGGGTCCTGACGGTTCCGCGGAACCGCTCCGGCGCCGTCGGAGGCGAGCCCGGCGTCAGGACGCCCCGACGCCCGACGGCCACGAGTTCCCACGGCCACGAGTTCGTACGGCCAGGACGACGAGGAGAGGACTCGACCCCTTGACGACCACGCCTGCCACCCCTGCCACCGCTGCCACCTCCGCGACTCCCGGTGTCGGCGGCCGCAGCGAGGCGTACCTCGACGATCGTCGGCACGTCTTCCACTCCTGGTCGGCCCAGGCGGGCCTCGACCCGGTGGTCGTCGCCGGCGCCGAGGGAAGCTGGTTCTGGGACGAGTCCGGCCGGCGCTACCTGGACTTCTCCTCGCAGCTCGTCAACGCCAACATCGGCCACCAGCACCCGGCCGTGGTCGAGGCGATCGCCGCGCAGGCCCGCTCGCTGACGACCATTGCGCCGTTCCACGCCCACGAGGTGCGCTCGCGCGCCGCGCGCCTCATCGCCGAACGCGCACCGGGCGACCTCGACCGCGTCTTCTTCACCAACGGGGGGGCCGAGGCCACCGAGAACGCGGTGCGCATCGCCCGGCTTGCCACCGGCCGGCAGAGGATCCTCGCCGCCTACCGCTCGTACCACGGCGCGACCGGCGGCTCGATCACCCTGACCGGGGAGCCGCGACGCTGGCCCAGCGAGCCGGGGATCCCCGGCGTGGTGCACTTCTTCGGGCCCTACCCGTACCGCTCGCCGTTCCACGCCGCCGACGCCGCCCAGGAGTCCGACCGCGCGCTCGCCCATCTCGCCGAGGTGATCGCGCTGGAGGGCCCGGCGACGATCGCGGCGATCATCGTCGAGCCGGTCGTCGGCACCAACGGGATCCTGGTACCGCCGCCGGGGTACCTCGCCGGGGTGCGTGAGCTGTGCGACACCCACGGCATCGTGTTCATCGCCGACGAGGTGATGTCCGGCTTCGGCCGGTGCGGCGAGTGGTTCGCCGTCGACCACTGGGGGGTCGTCCCGGATCTGATCTGCTTCGCCAAGGGCGTGAACTCCGGGTACGTCCCGCTCGGCGGAGTGATCCTGGCCCCGCACCTCGCCGACGCCTTCGCCGAGCGCCCCTACCCGGGCGGGCTGACCTACTCCGGGCACCTGCTGGGCTGCGCCGCCGCGGTCGCCTCGATCGAGGCGTTCGAGGCGGAGGGGATCCTCGACCATGCGCGGACGCTCGGCACCGAGGTGATCGGACCGGAGCTGGCGAAGCTGGCGGCCGACCACCCGTCGGTCGGCGAGGTCCGCGGGCTCGGCGTGTTCTGGGCGGTGGAGCTGGTCCGCGACGGCGCCACCCGCGAGCCGCTCGTGCCGTTCAACGCCGCCGGCCCGGCGGCGGCTCCGATGTCGGCGGTCGCCGCGGCCTGTCGCGAGCGCGGCCTGTGGCCGTTCACCCACTTCAACCGGGTGCACGTGGTCCCGCCGTGCACCATCTCCGAGGCGGACGTGCGGACCGGTCTCGCGATCCTCGACGAGGCACTGACGGTCGCCGACGGCTTCACCACAGGCTGACCGGACGTGCCGGGGCCCCGGCAGGCACGTGCCTGCCGGGGCCCCGGTTCATCGGTCCGCGTGGGGCCGCCTCCTGCTCGGGGGCGGCCCTGACGGGTCACCTCAGTGGGTGGGTTCCCCCGCGCGGGGACTGTCCTCTTCCCGCGCCGGCTGGCCGGGGACCTGGCGGACGTGACCGCCGGTGCCGACCGGCTGGCCGGCGGAGCTCAGCGCGTCCGCGGGCAGCGGGATGTGCGCCAGCTCCTCGATGTCATCGGCGGACTCGACGGAGATCCGCGGCAGGATCCGGTCGAGCCAGGACGGCACCCACCAGTTCGCCTTGCCGAAGATGTGCATGAGCGAGGGCACGAGGATGGTCCGGATGATGAACGCGTCGATCACGATCGCGCTCGCGAGCCCGAGCCCCATCAGCTTGATGACGCGTTCGTCACCGAGGATGAACGAGGCGAACACCAGGGTCATGATGGCGCCGGCTGCGGAGATCACCCGGCCGGTCTCGGCCTGCCCGAGCGAGACGGCGAGCCGGTTGTCCCGGCGCGCGGTCCACTCCTCGTGCATCCGGCTGACCAGGAACACCTCGTAGTCCATGGACAGGCCGAACAGGATCGCGAACAGGATGACCGGGATGAACGCCTCGACCGGGCCGCCGCTGATGCTGAACAGCGACTCCCCCCAGCCCCACTGGAACACCGCGACGACCACACCGAAGGCCGCGCCGACGGCGAGCAGGTTCATCACGGACGCGGTCAGTGGCACCAGCAGGCTTCGGAAGACCGCCACCAGCAGCAGGAACGCGAGCACGACCACGATGCCGATGAACAGCGGCAGCTTGCTCGACAGCGTGCTGGAGAAGTCCTCGAAGATCGCCGTGATGCCGCCGACGTAGATCCCGGTATTCGACTGGTTGGCCTGTGGGACGACGTGGTCGCGCAGCTTGTTCAGCAGCTTCGAGGTGGCCTCGTCCTGCGGGCTGGTCGTCGGGTACAGGGAGACGATCGACGCCTGGCCGTTCGGGCTCGGCCGCGGCTCCGACACCGACGCGACGCCCGGGGTGGCGCGGGCCGCCTTCACCACGGCGTTCAGGTTGGCGGTGTCCTGCGGCGACTTGATCTCCGCGACGATCGTGAACGGGCCGTTGAAGCCGGGGCCGAAGCCGTCGGCGAGCAGGTCGTACCCGCGCTTGGTGGTCTTGGCCGAGTCGCCGTTGCCGAGGTCGGACGAGCCGAGTCGCAGCGAGAAGAACGGGATCGCGATGACGAGGATCACCACGCCGCTGATGACGGCGAACAGGCGGGGTCGGCGCTCGATGCCCTTGGCCCAACGCCACCAGAAGCCCGCGACGTTCTCGTGCTCCGGGCCCTCGTTGACGAGCTTGCGCCGATCGCGCTTGCTGAGCACCCGCATGCCGTAGAAGCCCAGCAGGGCGGGCAGCAGGGTGACGGCCGCCGCCATGGTCATCGCCACGGCCACGGCCGCCGAGATCGCCACGCCGTACAGGAAGCTCACCCCGAGGGCGAACATGCCGAGCAGCGCGATGCAGACCGTGATGCCGGCGAACAGCACGGCGCGGCCCGAGGTGTTCACCGCGGTGACCGCGGCCTGTTCAGGCGTCTTGCCGGCCCGCAGGCCGATGCGGTGCCGGTTGACGATGAACAGCGCGTAGTCGATGCCGACGCCGAGGCCGATCAGAGTCGCGAGGACCGGGCTGAACTCGGCGATGGTGAGCACGTGCGAGAGCAGAATGATCAGCAGGCTGCCGACGCCGAGTGCGACGATGGCGGTGATCAGCGGCAGGGTCACGGCCAGCAGCGAGCCGAAGGCGAGGAACAGGATGATCGCCGCGGCGACGATGCCGATGAGCTCGCTGTAGCTCTGCTTCGCCTGCTCGGTGATCGACACGACCTGGCCGGTGGCCTCGACCTGCAGCGTGTTCGAGTCGTAGCCGCGAGCGGTGTCGACGAGCTGCTGGATGTCGTCCTTGGACAGGTCGATGCCCTGCAGGTCGAAGTCGACCGTGGCGAAGGCGGTCAGGCCGTCCTTGCTGATCTGCGAGGCCCCGCGCGGGCCGTAGGGGCTGCCGACGTCCGTGACGTGCGGGACCTTGGTCAGCTTGGCGAGCATCTCCGTCGCCGGCGCCTGCAGGGCCGGGTCGGTGACGGGGGCGCCGTTCTTGCTGTGCAGCACGATGGTGGCGCTGTCTCCCGAAGCCGCCGGGAAGTCGCGCTGCAGCAGGTCGATCGCCTTCTGCGAGTCGGTGCCGGGCAGGGAGAAAGCGTCCTTGTAGTCGCTTCCGGCCGCCTGGCTGACCCCTCCGAGGACGGCAATCGCGGCAATCCACAGGAGCAGTACGAGCCGGCGGTGCCTGAAGCACCATCGGGCGAGCGAAGCCACGGTTTCCCCTCGAGCGTTGAAGATCGGTCGGTGTCGTCACCTGCGACGTCTTGATCGGCAGCGGCTTGTTGCTTGCTACCTGGGAACTTACCGGTCGTTTAGTAGGTAAGCTTCAGGGTAACATTCGGCGCGGACTCGATCGGAGGGGTGCAGGGCTGCCATGGTCGAGTCGACGTCACCCGGGTCAGCGAGCGATACCAGGTCGCGGATCCTGGCCGCCGCGGTGAGCCTCTTCGGAGAGCAAGGGTATGCCGGCACGTCTGTGAGGGACATCTCCGAGCGACTCGGAGTGACAAAGGCAGCACTCTATTACCACTTCCCGTCGAAGGAGACCATCCTCGACGCCCTGCTGGAGCCCTTCGTCTCCGAGCTGGGCCGGCTGGTCGAACTGGTCCGACAGTCACCGCCACCGAGCGCCCGGCTTCTGCTGGAGCGGATGGTCGACATCATGGCCGGCCCCGGCGGCGTCCTGCTCGCCTTCGTCAACGATCCCTCGGTGATCCATCGCAAGATCGGCAAGAGCGACATGCTCTCCCTGCAGCACGCTCTGGTTGGAGCGCTCGCCGGTCCTGCGCCGTCCGAGCTGCGGCTGCTGCGGGCGCACTGCGCGGTCGGCGCGCTGCGCGCGGGGATTCTCGGGATGGCGGTGGAGCATGCCCAGGCCCGGGTGCGCGATGCCGACGGCGCCGGGGCTCGAGCCGGGGCCGGGGCGGTCCCCGGCGATGCGCTGGTCGCCTACAGCGGGTCCAACCTGACGGGTGCGTCCGGCCGCGGGGAGCCGCTCTGCTCGGCCACCCCCCGGACCCTTGCATCCCCCCACCCCCACACCTATCACCCGCACGTCTCCCCCCCCCACCGGCGCG
>NZ_JAMQQF010000289.1 GCF_023716945.1 Frankia sp. AiPs1
GCGCGGCGTCGACCCGGCCACCGACCACCTCGCGCAGCAGCAGCCGCGTGGGGGCCTCGCCGGCCCCGGCTCGGCCGTCCGCAGCGGCGTTGGCGTTGGCGGCGTTGGCGTTGGCGGCGATGTCGACTGCGAGGACGACGAACCGGGTGCCGGCCACGAACAGCGCCTCGCTCGACGAACCGCCGGGCGTGGCCTCCGCACCGAGCCACGTCGTCCGGCGGGCCGTCGAGGACCAGATCACGTACTCCACGGTGCGTCCCGGCAGTTCCCAGGGGGCCGTCGACACCTCGAGGAAGGCGGGTTCGACGAGCATGTCCCCCGGCCGGTGACGCGAGACCACGTCCGGGCTCGCAGCCGCCGGGCGGAACACCGGACCCACCACGGCCGGTAGCCGACCGAGGCCGGCCTGAACGCAGCGGGCCAGCAGGACCAGGCCGTCCTCGTCCGGCCGCCGCTCGGCGCCGCGCAGCGCCGCGTCCACCGACCGGCCGGCGGAGTCGAGCCGTCCCGCCGCGGAGAGATAGGCGCGGACCGCGACCAGCCCGGCCAGCAGGTCGTCCGCGCCGGCTCCCGCCCGCAGGCCCGGTTGCAGGGCAAGGGCGCCCATCACGGCGCGTGCGTGCGTCTCGTAGCGCCACCCGAGCAGCGTCCGCAGCCGGTCCCGGTCCTCCACCGTCACCCGCGGCAGCACCGCAAGCCAGGGCAGGAGGTGCCCGGTATCAGCCCGGTCCGCGCCGAAGCCGCCACCGGCGGCGTCCCGGCCCGACCGGCCCCCCTCGAAGCGGCCCCCCTCGAAGCGCCCGTGACCGAAGCGCCCGTCATCGAAGCGGCCGTCATCGAAGCGGCCGTCATCGAAGCGGCCATCGCCGGCGACCTGACGGGAGGCGCGGGCCGCTCCGTGGCTCCCCTCCGCGGCGCTGTCGGCGGGCGTGGCCTCGGTCGGGTCGGGCAGAGACGGTGCGGCACCGGGGACGCGGGGGCCCGCCGCCAGGTCCCGGCCGTGGCCGAGAGCTTCCTCCAACGTGGAATCCACCGCGGATTCGACCGGGGCCGCCGCGGGCCGGGCCGGAGTGCCATCGGGCGGCATCCGCGGATGCCAACCCGGGCCGGGCCGCGCCCCGCCACTCACGTCGGCCACCGGATCCACGCCCCGCTGGAGCCCCTGCGCCGGCGACTGCCCGGCCGGAGCGGAGAGCTCCGGGGAACCGGAAACAGGATGCGGTAACGCACGGGGCGATGCAGCGGGTGGCGGGGATGCAGGTGGCGGGGATGCGGGAACCCGAGGTGACCAGGGGGTCGCCGTGGGAAGGGGGCGCCGGATGACACCGGGCATCGGGCCGGGAGTCGACGGTCCCCTCGCGGCCGGCAAGGCAAGCGACGCAGGTAGTGGCACCGGCACGATCGACGGCACCGGCACGATCGACGGCGCCGGCGCGACTGGCGGCACCGGCGCGGGGAGCGGCCTGGGTTCGGCCGGTTCGGCCGTGCGAACCGGTGCAGCGCGCTCGCCCGCGCGCGCCGTCGCAGGCCCTCCGTGCGGCAGCCACGGGCCGACGGCCGTCGACGCTTCCGCTTCGCTCCGCCCAGCCGCCGGCACGGACCATCGGCGGAACGACGTTCCGGTGATCGCCCCGCCCGGCAGCAGCAGGACACCGGCGTCCGCGGTGTACACCGGAACACCGACCTCGGCGAGCAGCGCACGGACCAGGGCGGCCAGTCGGTTCGGCGCCGGGTTCGGATGCGCCAGGACCAGCAGCGGCCGGCCGCGCCACTCGGGACAGGCACGGATCAGCCGGGCCAGCAGCGCGGGCGGAACACGGCGACCGTTGACCTGGAAGCCGGCCGGGCCGGTGCCCAGGTGCACGGTGAACATCCCGGGTGGGGCCACCGGCAGCCGCGTTGCTCCGGCCAGCTCCGGCTCGAAGAACCGGCCGGCGGCGGTGGCGAGGGTGCCCTCGAGCAGCCGCGCCAGGATCGGTTCCGTCGGCTCCGGCGGGAGCGTTCCCCTCGCCCGTCCGGCGGGATCCCACGGGGCCTGTGACGGCGAGGCCAGCAGCCGCGGCACCGGCCGGCCCGCGGCGCTCCATCCGACCCTCGTCTCGGGGGGCAGCCAGCCGGCAACCGCGTCGGGGGGAACCGGACCCGGACCCGCCCCGGGGCCCGGGTGATGCTCGACGGCCTCGGCCTCGTCGTACCGGTCAGCCCAGTCGCGCCAGCCGTCGGTGGCAGGCACAGCGCCGGTGGCAGGCACAGCGCCGGTGGGCCCCACAGCCTCGGTGGGCCCCACAGCGTCGGTGGGCCCCACAGCGTCGGTGGGCCGCTCGGCACCGACGAGATAGCCGGTGGCGAGGCTCATGACGTGGCCGGCTTCATGTCAGGTCCTCACGAGGTCCCGGACCCGAGCCGCCGCCCCGCACGGTCATGGCGCGTCCGGGGCGGCGGGTTCGCCCGTCGGCGGGACGACCCACGCGGCCTCGTCCTCCCGCCGCCGACTCAGCACGACCGCCAGCACGCGGTGCAGGACGACCTCGTCGATCCGCTCGACCGGTTCGCCGTGCTCCAGGTGCCACCGGAACTCCTGCTCCGGCGCGATGCCGTACTCGTGCAGGTAGTAGCCGACGGCGTCGGTCCACACCCACCGGCCATCCGTGCGAAACGTGCCCGGCACGACCTCCCCCCGGGCCGGGTCGAGGAGATCCGGCATCGACGAGGAGCCGCCGAAGAGGGCGACGCCGTTGTCCAGGTAGCCGAGCAGGCGGGCCCGAACGGCCGCGTTGGTGATCCGGGGCCGGTCCGGGGCGAAGCGCGGTCCGGTGGCCGGGTCGGCCGCGTCGAACACCCGGGCGACCGACACGCCGAGCGCCGGTTCACGTGACCAGAGCAGGGCTCCACACAGGCGGGCGAGGGTCTGGTAGGAGGGCGTTTCGGTACCCACGACGCTCACCTCGACCTGCGGGTCGGGCTCCCCGGCGGCGGCCAGCGCGGTCTGCAGCCGTGCCGTCACCTCCGCCGGGGGTCGCGCACCCGCCTCGATCGTGACGGCGAAGACCCGCTTCGGCGGCGCCCACGGCGCGCCCGCGGCCGCAACCCGCCAGGTCCGCCACAGGCCGGCGGCGTCCGGCTCGACCAGGATGGCCGCGAGGATCGCCTGTTCGGTGTCGGCCAGCTCGGACGGCCCCACGCCGGCGGTCAGATCGACGGGCAGGGATGTCGCCGTCCCGTCGACGTGGGGATCACCGGAGCGGAACTCCCAGGCGGTCAGGAGACGCTCGGCGATGGGCAGGGTGTCCAGCGCTCCCAGCAGCCCGTCCTGCTCCTGCCCGGCGGCCCTGAACTCCTCCCGGGCCAGCCCGATCTCGGCGCCGCCGACGTCGAGCCGGCCGGCGGCCACGGCGAGCGTGATCGCCTGGGCGATGTCGAACCGCCGGCCCTGCGCCAGCCAGAAACGCGCCGCGCTGATCAGCTCGTCGGACAGGAAGCCGGCGAGGCCGAGCAGCGCCCGATGCCAGGCGTCGGTCATCCATGCGTCGCGCGCGTCGGAAGCGACACCGTCGACGCCTCCCACCGACACGACGCTGGTCGGGGCCTCGGTCACCAGTACCTCCAGACTTGCCGGAACAGCTTGCCGTCGGGTCCACCGGCGCGGGCCCGTTGGCCGGAGCACGGCCCGGTCGGGCCGCCTGGTTCACAGGTGGGCCCCACGGGGCACTCACGAAACGGATGTACCGGGCTTAGGGGGGTGGAGAACTCAGGCTCCGCACCTACCGCCACGCCCGCGGCGCCTACACGGGGCTGGTCGTCTTTCCCACGGGCGTCGGCGTCCCCGACGCCTCGGTGTTCTGGCCCTGGCTGTCACCCGGCCCGGGCAGCGACTGACCCTGACTCACCTGGAGCGTCGCGTCCGGCCCACCGCTCACCACGCCCGACAGAGCCCCCACCGGCTCACGACCCTGCTGGGTCAGCGGCTCAATTCCCTCCACCCGCTCGTTCGGCAGCTGCGTCTTCGCGGCCAGCGGATCCGACAGGTCCGCCTCGCGACCCTGCGGGGTCAGCGGCTCGGCCTTCCGTTCAATCTGCTCGCTCTGCTCGGTCTGGTCCTGCGGGGTCAGCGGCTCGACCCCCCGCTCAATCTGCTCGCTCTGCTCCTGCGTCTGCGCGGTCAGCGGATCCGACACGTCCGAACGCTCCCGTACCTCGCCGGATATGGGCGTCGTCGTTCCCTCGGGTGTCGGCGTCCCCGACGCCTCGGTGTTCTGGCCCTGACTGTCACCAGGCCGGGGCAGCGACTGACCCTGACTCACCTGGAGCGTCGCGTCCTGCCCGCGCTTCACCATGCCCGACAGCGCCCCCGCCGGCTCACGACCCCGCTGGGTCAGCGGCTCCCCCGCCCGCCCGGGCGCCACCTCGTTCGACGCCTCCACCGATCGACTGCGCAGGCCCGGCGTCAGCTCATTGACCCTGCCCTCGGTGGGCTCGCCGTCCTGGGGCTTCTCCGACCGGCGGAAGTGTTTCTTGCCGCTCGTTCCCGCCACGCTGTTCAGCCTTTCCGTCGCGGTCTGATAGGCGTCCTGCAACGTGGACGAGAGTTCCCGGGCTCGCGCGTCGAGCGTGTCGAGTTCGCCGTCGATCCAGGTGGTCACGGCGGTGCTGGCGGCGCTCCACACCGGGGGCTGGGCCAGATCACCGCCGAAGTCGGCCATCCCACTCGGGAGTCCACCCACGGCGGACGAGGAGTAACCGGCGAGAACCTGCGCCACCGTCTCCGTCGTCACCGGTTGACCGAAAAGATAGTTCTGCATGTTGGCCGCGATACCGTTGACCCCGTCGGCCGCCGCGTTGTGCAGGGCCGACTGCCGGTAGGCGTCGGACATTCCCCGGCCGAACGCGGCCAGCGCCTCGCCCGCGGCGTGGAGCGTGTCGGCGATCGCCGGCGGACCGGCCAGTGTGTCGTGATAGGCGGACACATCCTGGGCCAGGCCGTTCACAATGCCGAAGATCTCCCCCGTCGCGGTCCCGGCGGGCGGCGCGTCACCGCCGCCGAACAACTGGGCGGCGTTCGTGGTGTCGCTGCCGGCGGCGCCGAGATGGTCAGTGTGCAGCCGCACCGTCTGCTCGGCGTCCCACAGCCGCCGCACGTCCATGAGACCCAGTGTCCCGGCGGCCAGCTCGTCGGCGATGCCGTCCAGGGTCGACATCGCGGATGCCCAGTTCGCCAACGCCTGGACGTTGATACCGACGGTGAACAGCGGGCTGCCGAAGGGCGCGTAGGTCCACCATCCGGGACTGCCGAAGGTGATCCAGCCGCCGGTCGGAGACGCGGCGCCCCGCAGATCCACCGTGACACCCGTGACAGCCGCCAGCGCGGAGGCGAAGTCGGTCAGCGTCCCCGGACCGCTCACAACTGCTCGGTGCCCTCGTGCCGGCTGCGCACAGCGCCCAGTGGATGCCCCACCACCTGGTCGAACTGCTCGGCGGTGACGGTGGCCAGATCCTCCGTGTCATTGAAGATCGACCGTCCCTGGGCCAGAGCCGCACGCAGGTCGGTCACCCCCTTGACCAGGGAGTCGTTGGTCTCACTGATCATGCCGAACAGCGAGGTACCGGCGCCGACCAGGTCGACGGCCGGCGACCAGGTCTGGCCAGCCGGTTGCACCTGCACGTCGGCTTTCAGCGGCAACGGACCGGCCGCGCCGTCCGTGAACTCCTGCAGGGTTCCACCCAACTGGCCGATCAACTGATCGTACTTGGCCGAGTCGAACTCGATGGTGCCGCTCACCGCAGTCCTCTTCGCATGCTCACTGCACGGCGCGAGAAGGGTCTCCGGTTCAGGCATACCAGCAGACGATCATGGTGGCCCCACCTTGGTGGGAGTGTTTCCCCGCCGGGACCGGGATGCCACCCGCGCCTCCTCCTACCGAAAAAGGGCTCGGACGGAGAATGTCCGACAGATGAAATGTAGGCGAAGGTGTTGTCGGTTGCCGCCGAAGGACATCATCTCCCGGCCACCGGAACATCCCCGTGACCTGCCCGGTCCGCCCAGCTCAGAAAGCCATTCCTCGACACGACGAGACCAGCCGGGGGCCGATGTTCCGGGGACGTACTAGACCGTGGTCTATACCCCAGGTAGCTTGCTAGAGGTAGACATTTCGGGAGGAACCATGCGATCGATCGGCTCACCCCGGCGGAGTCCGATCCGGTGACGTACGGCCTCGGCATCGATCTCGGGACCACCTTCACCGCAGTGGCGATCGGCTGGCCCGACCGCACGGAGATGGTCAGCCTCGGTAATCGCAGCATCGTCGCCCCCACGGTCGTCTACGCCAGCCGCGACGGGCACCTGCTGACCGGAGACGCGGCCGACCGCCGCGCCCTGCGGGAACCCGATCGGGCGGCACGGGAGTTCAAGCGCCGGCTGGGCGATCCGACCCCGGTGCTCCTCGGCGACGCGCCGTACTCGCCGGCCGCGCTGCTGGCCGCAGTGCTGCGCGACGCGGTCGGCAGTGCGATCCGGCTGCAGGGTGGACCTCCGCAGCAGATCGTCCTGACCCGGCCGGCCGTGTGGGGGCCCTACCGGATGGAGCAGTTCGACGAGGTCCCGCGGCTGGCCGGGCTGGTCGACGTTCCCCTCGTGACCGAGCCGGTGGCCGCGGCGACCTACTACGCCACCGGCCGACAGTTGTCCGACGGCGACGTCATCGCCGTGTACGACCTCGGCGGTGGCACGTTCGACGCCGCGGTGCTGCGGATGGAGGCGGGCCAGGCGCGGATCCTCGGCACCCCGGAGGGTATCGAATGGCTGGGCGGCGCGGACTTCGACGAGGCGATCCTCCATCACGTCGACCGGGAGCTCGACGGCGCCGTCACCGCGGCCGATCCCCGCGACCGCGACAGCACCGTGGCGCTGTCGCGGCTGCGCCAGGAATGCGTCCTGGCCAAGGAGGCCCTGTCCGCCGACGAGGACACGGTCATCCCGGTGTTGCTGCCGGGAATCCGTCAGGACGTCAAGCTCGGCCGGGCGCAGTTCGAGGAGATGATCCGACCTGCGATCGAATCCACGGTCGAGGCGCTGCACCGTGCACTGAGCTCCGCCGAGGTCAGGCCCGACGCCCTGTCGGCGGTGCTGCTGGCCGGCGGCTCCTCACGCATCCCGATGGTGGCCCGGATGATCGAGGCGGCGACGGGGCGCCCCACCGTCGTCGACGCGCATCCCAAGCACGTCGTGGCACTCGGCGCAGCCCGGGTCGCCGCCGCGCTGCTGGCTCCCGCCGCCCTCCCGCCGCCGGCGCCGGCGGGGCCGATCAGACC